>JAPSJG010000405.1 GCA_031178305.1 Sinorhizobium sp. | reverse complement strand
CGGCTGACATTGGTCGACGTCGTCGAGCCGCCGATCCCGGCAGCGCTCTCGCCGAAGTCGGGCACGCTTGCGATCGACCTCTCTTCGGACGGTAGCGCCGAACGTCTCGTGTCCTCGCGACCGGACGTGATCTTCCATCTCGCGGCGATCGTCTCCGGTGAAGCGGAGGCGGATTTCGACAAGGGCTATCGCGTCAATCTCGACGGCACGCGGGCGCTCTTCGACGCCATCCGCCGCGAGGGGCAGCGCGAGCGTTATTTTCCGCGGCTCATCTTCGCCTCATCGATCGCCGTTTTCGGCCAACCGTTTCCGGAGAAGATCGGCGACGAGTTCTTCACGACGCCGCTCACGAGCTACGGCACGCAGAAGGCGATCTGCGAACTGCTGCTGGCCGATTACACGCGCCGCGGCCTCTTCGACGGCATCGGCATCCGCCTTCCCACCATCTGCATTCGCCCCGGTGCGCCGAACAAGGCGGCTTCGGGCTTCTTCTCGAATATTCTGCGCGAGCCGCTCGTCGGCAGGGAGGCGGTTCTGCCGGTGGAGGAAAACGTCCGCCATTGGTTCGCAAGCCCTCGCTCGGCCGTCGGCTTCTTCCTTCACGCGGCGCGGATGGACACGAGTCTTATCGGCCCGCGGCGCAGCCTCACCATGCCGGGCCTGTCGGCGCTGGTCGGCGAGGAGATCGAGGCGCTCGGGCGCATCGCAGGCCCGAAGGCCGTCAGCCTGATCCGCCGCGAGCCGGATCCCGTCATTCGCGCGATCGTCGCCGGCTGGCCGACCAATTTCGACGCGCGGCGCGCACGCGAACTGGGCTTCACCGCCGAGACAAACTTCGACGAGATCATACGCATCCACATCGAGGACGAACTCGGAGGCAAGATCTGACATGGCAGAGCGCAAGAAATCGGGCGCTGGCAAGATCGCGCTGGTCACCGGAGGCGGCACCGGCGTCGGCCGCGGCATCGCCCAGGCGTTGAGCGCCGACGGCTTTACGCTCGTGATAACCGGGCGCCGTGCGGATGTGCTCGAGGCCGCCGCCGCTGAAATAGCGGCTGAGACGGGGGGCTTCGTGCGCGCGGTTCGGTGCGATGTCGGTGATCCGGGGCAGGTCGCAGTGCTCTTCGAGACCATCCGCGGCGAATTCGGCCGGCTCGACCTGCTCGTCAACAATGCCGGCTCCAATGTGCCGCCGGTGCCGCTCGAGGAGGTGACCTTCGATGAGTGGAGCGGAATTCTCGCCGCGAACCTGACAGGCGCCTTCCTCTGCACGCAAGCAGCTTTCCGGCTGATGAAGGCGCAGGAGCCTCGCGGCGGGCGCATCATCAACAATGGCTCGATCTCGGCGACGACGCCGAGGCCCAATTCGGCGCCCTACACGGCGACGAAGCACGCGATCACTGGGCTTACCAAGTCGAGTGCGCTGGATGGGCGCCCGTTCGACATCGCTTGCGGTCAGATCGACATCGGCAATGCCGCGACCGACATGACGCAGAAGATGAGCAGCGGCGTGCTGCAGGCGAATGGCGAGATCGCACCCGAGCCGACCATACCCGTCGAGCACGTTGCGGAGGCCGTCGTCTATATGGCGAGCCTGCCGCTGTCGGCTAATGTACTGACGATGACGGTGATGGCGACAAAAATGCCGCTGGTCGGCCGCGGATAGGGTCAAGTCCTCTGTCTGCCCTATATCCGGGGGGAAGGATATAGGCGATCGCAGAGGCAGGAACTGGTTCTTGGAGGAACGCATATGGCAGGCGTGGATTTTATCGATGTCAGGAAGTCCTTCGGTGCTTTCCCGGTCATCAAGGGCGTCAACATCGAGATCGAGGATGGCGAGTTCGTCATTCTTGTCGGGCCGTCCGGCTGTGGAAAATCGACCCTGCTCCGCATGCTGGCCGGGCTCGAAAACATCACGGCCGGCGAGATCCGAATCGGCAACCGCGTCGTCAATCGACTGCCGCCGAAGGACCGAGACATCGCCATGGTGTTTCAGAACTACGCGCTCTACCCGCACATGACGGTGGCAGACAACATGGCCTTCTCGCTGTTGCTCGCGGGCCGGCCGAAGGCAGAGATCGACAAGCGAGTCGGCGTGGCTGCCGACATTCTCGGCCTGTCGAGACTGCTCGACCGCTATCCGCGCCAGCTTTCCGGCGGGCAGCGCCAGCGCGTAGCCATGGGTCGCGCGATCGTGCGCGATCCGCAGGTGTTCCTGTTCGACGAACCGTTGTCAAACCTCGATGCGAAGCTGCGCGTCGCGATGCGCGCCGAAATCAAGGAATTGCATCAGCGGCTGAAGACGACGACCGTTTACGTCACCCACGACCAGATCGAGGCGATGACCATGGCCGACAAGATCGTCGTCATGCATGACGGCATAGTCGAGCAGATCGGCGCGCCGCTCGAGCTCTACGATGAGCCGGCCAATCTTTTCGTCGCTGGCTTCATCGGGTCGCCGGCAATGAACATGCTCAATGGCCGTCTCGATGCGAACAACCCCAACGCCTTCCTGACGGTGGACGGCACGGCTCTGCCAGTGGCGCGCCCTGCCGCCGCGGCACGGGGGCGCAATCTCATCTATGGCCTCAGGCCCGAATATTTGTCCCTCGATCCGAACGGATTGCCTGCCGAGGTCGTGGTGATAGAGCCGACCGGTTACGAGACGCAGATGATCGTGAAACTCGGCGGCGCAGATGTGACCGGTGTTTTCCGCGAACGCGTGAACGCCAGGCCCGGCGAGACCATCCGTCTGGCGATCGACAGCCAGCATGTTCACCTGTTCGACGCCGAAACCGGGCGACGTCTAATCGATTGAGTCCAGTGTGGCGAACCGGGGAGGGGGAGGAGTCTTCACCCGGTGCCGCACGGCCGATGCCGGGTATATTGCCGGGCACCGGTGCGCATTCGCCAAGCGGGACGGCGAATGCCGGTCGGAGATGCTCCCGCTATATAAAGGAGGAGTACCAAATGCCGATAAAAAGACGTGATTTCCTTGCAGGTTCTGCGGCGCTCGCGGGCATGGCCGGCCTTCCGCTCGGCGTTCGTCCGTCCTTCGCGCAAGCGGAGCCGAGCTACAAGCCGGAAGAGGGCGCAAGCCTGCGGCTACTGCGCTGGACGCCCTTCGTCCAGGGCGACGAGGATGCGTGGCTCGCCAACACCAAGAAGTTTACCGAGGCAACCGGCGTCGAGGTGCGCATCGACAAGGAAAGCTGGGAAGACATCCGCCCCAAGGCGGCGGTCGCCGCCAATGTAGGCTCCGGTCCCGACATGGTGATGTGCTGGTTCGACGATGCGCATCAATATCCGGACAAGCTCGTTGATGTGACGGAGCTCGCCAATTATCTCGGCGAGAAGTATGGAGGCTGGTATGATGGCTTGAAGGGCTATGCGACCCGCGACGGCAAGTTCATCGCGATGCCGCTCACGGCAATCGGCAACGCCGTCTGTTACCGCGACAGCCATGTGAAGGCCGCGGGCTTCAGCGAGTTCCCGAAGGACACCGCGGGCTTCCTCGAGCTCTGCAAGGCGATGAAGGCCAAGGGCACCCCGGCCGGCTTCCCGCACGGCAAGGCCGTCGGCGACGGCAACAACTACGCCCACTGGCTGCTCTGGAGCCATGGCGGCAAGATGGTGGACGAAGCCGGCAAGGTCACCATCAACAGCCCCGAGACGCTGGCCGCGATCAACTATGCCAAGCAGCTCTACGAGACCTTCATTCCGGGAACCGAAAGCTGGCTCGACATCAACAACAACCGCGCCTTCCTCGCCG
>JAPSJG010000404.1 GCA_031178305.1 Sinorhizobium sp. | reverse complement strand
TTGAGATCGCCCACACATTTTTGCCAATGCGGCACGGCCGCGAGCTTGCCGATCGGGAACTCCGCCGTCTGGCTACGCGCGAACCAGCCATCGGAGAGGCCGAGCGCAAAGTCGCCGAAGATCGATGGGGCGCTAACGGCTGCGACGAGAGCGCCGCTCTCCCGCAGCATCGAGCGAAACGCGTCGCGCACACCGGATTCCTCGTCGACGATTTGGTAGAGGTTGTCGGAGGCACTGACAGCGAGATCGAAGGGACCAATGGCGGAAAACTCGGTCTTCTTCAGAACCCGCACATGCGCATCTTTCTCGAAGGCGATCTCGAGATTGCGTTGGGCGTTGTCGCGCGGCTCGACCACGGAAAGGCTCGCTCCGTGCCGCGCTGCGAGATCGGCGAGACGCCGGCTGAAGCCTGCGGACACGCTGCCGAATTCGACGATGCGCAAGCGGTTGGCCTTCGTCTGCGCGGCCAAGGCGCGGTCCACAGCGGCGAGGACCTGCTCCATGCGTGACCGGCTTGCCAATGAATGAACGGTCTGATGGTCGAGCGTCGCCTCGCTGATGAAGGCGGGATTGAAGGCCAGGACATCGCCACCAGCAGCCCCGGAGAGAAGTACATCGAGACGGCTGAGCGCTTCCCTGTAGGCATTGTTGATCAGCACCGCCTCGACGGCCCGATCGGGCCGCTCGCCATAGAGCTCAGCCAGGATTTCATCAACGGTTGGGAGCGTGAACTCCGTCGCGACTCTCCAGGTGCCGTTTTGATGCTCTGAGAGTCCCGCATCTTCGAGCGCATAGAGGCAACTTGTCAGGAAGCATTGGAAGGTGAGGTCGCCGGGCAAGCTGTTGCCCTGGATAGCGCCCCCTTCTTTCGCGAGCTTCAGGGCGATCTCCTGGCTAGCGCGATAGATGGCTGCGTTGAACAGGAGCGTGGCATTGTCGACGCCTTCGTCGGTTTGGACCGCTGGCGTCAGCTTCGGTGGGAGCGTGACGCCCGATGTCTTGCGGTGCAGCGTCGCTTCTGACAACACTGCCTCATAGTGGAAGGTGAGGTCCTCGAGCGTCTTGTGCTTGCGCAGATAGGTACGCCGGAAGCGGCAGTCGTCGAAATGGGCGATCGCCGCGCCGCTGTGGTCGAAGAAGTGGAAGCGGGCCTTGATGGAATTGGCGCTGACGCGCTCGATCTCGATCGTCGCGCGGGCAATCGGCTTGCCGGAATTAACGACGCGCACCGAGCCGAATCGCACCGGTATGTAAGGTGCGCCGCCCTTGTCTCCGGTGAAGCGGTCGAAAAGCGCCACCAGCCCGTGGAACGTCGCATCGACGGAGATCGGATTGAGCGCATAGGTGACGAACGGATGGCCGGCAGGAGCCGGGGCCTTCAGTTCGACGTCGATCAGCCGATCGCCGTAAGCGGTGGCGCCGGCGAGCAATTGGAAGCGGGGGCCGTAGTCCAGCCCGAATTGTCTGGCCGTATCGTAGGCTTTCGCCGGCGTCACGACTCCCGTTTTCGCCATTCCTGCGAATGATGGCCAGCCGCCGTTCGCTCCCGCTATGGGTTTGCGGCTTCGGGCGACGGCATGCACCGTCCAATCGTCCTCGGACAGGCGCTCGCGCGAGCGTATTTCGATGTCGCCGGTCTCCGGCGACAGAACGGTCGAGAGTTCCATGATCCGGCCGTCGCTGAGTTCCAGCGGCCGAACGATCTCGAGATTGGTGATCTCGACCTCGTCGCTACCGTAGTATTGCTGCGCGGCCGAGACCGCGACCTCGATGAACCCGCTGCCCGGCAGGATCGCCTTGCCGTCTACGACGTGCTCCGCAAGATCGGGGAAGAGGTGCGCATCGACATGGTTCTTCCAACTGCCGCTGTTCGGGTCGACGCGCCAGCCCGACAGGCGGTAAGGATTGCCGGAGCGGCCGAAGAGATCGGTCGTATCGCTCGTCGTTTGCGGACGCAGTTCCACCGGCTCGAAGGGTAGGCTCGGCAAGGCGACGAAAGCGTTGCGCCTGCCATAGACGCGCGGCCGGTCGACGGCCGCGCCATGCGCGACGGCCCGCGCCATCGATGCCGAAATCGGGTCGTTGGCCGGTCCGCCGACCTCGCGAAGCAGGGTCGGCACCACCGCAGCCGGAACCGCCGCTTGCTTGACGGCCTCCTTCACATAGGAGGACAGGATCGGTCGCGGGGAGATTTCGATGAACAGCCGGCAGCCGAGCTCGAGCGCGGCCTCGGCCGCAGCCTGGAAGCGGACGGGCTCGCGAACGTTCTTCCACCAGTAGTCCGGATCGAGTTCAGTGCCTTCGAGGGCGTCGCCGGTAACCGTCGAGAGATAGGTAAGTTCCGTTCTCCGCGGAGCGATGTCCGGGATATCGGCGAGGAAAGCTTCCTTCGCCCGATCGATGATCGGATGGTGAAAGGGGTAGTTGATGTCGAGGATCTGGACCGGGATCTTCTCCTTGCGCGCAGCGTCGCGGAAGGCCGTGACCTCGTGCGCCGAGCCGGAAATCGTTACCGAATTGTGCGCGTTGATGGCGGCGACGCAGAGCCCGTCCAAGCCTTTCGCTTTGGCGAAGGCATCAGCGGCTTCCTCGCCGAGCATTACGGCAGCCATCGTGCCTTCGCCCGCGAGCCTGTCCTGGTGCAGCGAGCGCTTGGCCACGATCGCCACGGCGTCAACGAGCGACAGCGCGCCGGCCGCGTAAGCGGCGGCGATCTCGCCGACGGAATGGCCGAAGACGGCGGCCGGTTTTATGCCCATCGCTATGAGCGAATCGGAAAGTGCCGCTTGGATTGCGAAAAGCAGCGGCTGGGCGATCTTGGTGTCTGCGAGCTTCGTGCCGAGTTCCGGATCCGTCAGCAACTCCGTCAGGACTATATCGGAATGGAACCTGAATAATGCGCTGACGGAGGTGAAGGATTGCCGGAAATGCAGATTTTCCCGGAAGGCCTCGACGCCCATGCCCGCCCATTGAGACCCGTTGCCGGAGAAGACAAAGGCGATCGGCGCGTTCTTGACCGGCGCCTCGCCGACTTCGCCGATGTCGGAACTGGCACTATCGAGATGGCTGGAGATTGCCCGGACGATATCTTCGGGATTGTCGCTGCGCGCCACGAAACGGTGGCGCATATGGGTGCGGTTTGCTCCCGAGGCGGCGATGATTGCGCGCGTCTCCTCTTTGGAAGCGCTTGCAAAGACGGCCTTGTAATCCCGGAGCAGGGTCTCGAGGCTCGATTGCGTATGGGCGCTCGCGAGGAACACATGACCGGACGGGATAGCCGGGGATTTTTCCTCCGGCAGCGGGTCCGGATCGCTTATGACCACGTGCGCATTCGCTCCGCCGAAGCCGAAGGAATTGATGCCCGCAAGCCGCGCTCGCTTGCCCTTCAGCAACTCGATGGGGTTGGAGGTGACGCGGACATTCAGTCCCTCGAAATCGATGTGTTCGTTCGGCGTGTGGAAATGCAGCGATGCCGGCAGGTAATTGTGCTCGAGCGCCAGAATGGCTTTCAGCATGCCGAACAGGCCGGACGCCGGTTCGGTATGGCCGATATTCGACTTGATCGAGCCGATCGGCACCGGAGCGCGGCGCCTGGCGCCGATGACCGTGCCGATGGACCAGACCTCGGCCGGATCGCCGACCTTGGTACCCGTGCCGTGACCTTCGACGAATGCCACCTGATTGGCGTCGATGCCGCTGTTCTCGTAAACCGACCGCAGCAAATTGGCTTGCGCCTCGCGCGACGGCAGCGAGATGCCGTTGGTGCGGCCGGCGGAATTGAC
>JAPSJG010000403.1 GCA_031178305.1 Sinorhizobium sp. | reverse complement strand
ATAACGCCGAGCGACTGGTTGAGAGCGGTGTTGGCCGGGTCGTCGCCGGAGGCGAGAAGCTGACCTGTCGAATCGAGGATGGTGACGTCATCGACATCGAGCCCCGGAACCGACGAGGCGACCAGATGGCGAATCGATGCCGCAGCATTGCGGCCGACAGTCGCGCTGGCGCGAATCATCACCGAGGCGGTCGGCGTCTGCTCGGCTTTGCGGAAGCTTCCACGCTCCGGCATGACGATATGGACGCGCGCGGCGGCAATGCCGGAAATCTGCTGGATCGTTCTGGCGATCTCGCCCTCGAGTGCGCGAACACGCGTCACTTCCTGCATGAACGAGGTGAGGCCGATGGAGCCAACATTATCGAAAAGCTCGTAGCCGGCATTGGCGCTATTCGGCAGGCCGCGTTCGGCGAGGAGCAAACGAGCCTTGCCGGTCATGCCCACGGGGACCTGGATGCTGCCGCCGTCCGAACCTACTTCGAAATCGATGTTGGACTCAGCAAGCGCAATGCTGATCTGGGTCACGTCGCTGCGTTCAAGGCCGACATAGAGCGTTTCAAAGGCCGGCTTGTTGACGTAGATCGCAGCACCGAGAATGACCCCGATGGCGACGACGCCGGCCACTGCAAGGGCAATCAATTTGCTCTGCCCGAGATTGCTCAGATTCTTCGTGAACGTCGAAAATTGATCGAACAGAGTCATTCTGTTTTCGCACCCAGTATCGCAAGACAGCCTCGCCGGTTATCGACGGCGCCATGCGCAGTTCCAACATTCGGGTTTGCTGGCTTTCGGCTTCAATCAGCCGTGATTCGACACGCGCGAATCTACCAGCCCCGGAAGCGAAGCTAGGCAACGAAACTTGCGCGAACTTGACGACGGTCAGGATCCAGCACCGACGGCAAACCTTTGCGGCCGGCTGAGGAAGATCGGAGCGGGATGCCGGACCCGCGTCAGAATGCCTCGAAATCGCCGGAGGCTTTGGTCAGTGGCTGGGAGTGCCCGTGGCGGAGGACACCGCTGCCGAGGGCCTTCTTCATATCTGCGAGTTTGACGAGGTTGACTGCGGTGCTGATATCCACCAGCCAGGTATCTGGAATGGACGCCGTGATCGTGTCGATGAATTCGGCGAGCCCCCGCGTCTTCTGGACCGCCAGATCTATGCCCTGGAAAAGCATCAGCCTGTCAACCGTATCCCCACCGCTGCCGGAATCATCCAAGAGCTGCGGCTCGATGCGCTCGATGAGATGGGCGACATCGTGGAGTTCTGTCACGATGCGCATCAGCACTTCCGGCAGCGATTCTTCCGCGTGAGGCATGTGGCTCTGGCAATTGGTCTGCATGTCGTCTCTCACGTGCTTGGAAATCTGCTGCGATGGGGCAGGAGTGATCAGAAGAATTCGATGGAGCTTTCCGCCGGTTTGGGCGCGGGTGCAGGCCGCTGGTCCAGTTGGATTGCGCGCTGCGCTTCGACCCCCGTCAACGCATATTGCCGGGCACGTCCGATCACCGGCCAATATTCGAGCTTGCGGCCGTGCTCGCCGCCGGTGCTTTCACCGACGATGCGGATGCCCTCGTCCATGAGGAATTGGCGGGCAAAGGCGGCGTTCTGCTCCCCGACATTCGAGAAGCGTGCAATCGTCCTGGCGCCGCCGAAAATCTTCGCCTCAAGCCGATCCCTTCGCGCACCCTGCTTCAGCAGACCGTTGATGAGAAGCTCCATCAGGTGCACGCCGTAGCGCGTGGCATCGCCACCCTCGGCGACCGACGCCGCGGAGCCGGGCAACAGGAAGTGGTTCATGCCGCCGACGCCGGCTACCGGATCGCGCATGCATGCGGCCACGCAGGAGCCGAGAATGGTCGAAAGAACGATATCGGGATCGCTGACGACCTTGAACTCGCCCTGGATGACGTGCACACGCCTGCCGGCAGCTTCGGTCATCATTTCAGCGCCCCGAACACTGCCTCGATCGCAGCCTTCATCTTCTCAATCGTGAACGGCTTGGCCAACACGTTATTGGCGCCGAGCGCCGCCGCCTTCTGCACCAGAGCACGGTCGCCCTGCGCCGTCAGGATGATGAAGGCGGCCTTCTTGGTGGCCGGGTTTGAGCGCACCGCCTGCAAGAGGCCGAGGCCATCCATCTTCGGCATGTTGAAATCCGAGATGACCAGGTGATGGGGGTTCTGCGCCATGATCTTCATGCCCTGCTCCCCATCGCCAGCGGCAGTGATCTGCTTGAAGCCGAGCTGCTGCAAGGCATCGCCCAGAAGCAGACGGCTCGTCACCTGATCGTCTACGATCAGTACTTTTATCTTTTCCGCGATGGACATTATTCGCTTCCTTCCTTCCGGGCTGCCGCCGCTTTCAATATCTCTTCCCCGATGGATCCGAGGGGAAGCTGGGTTTCGACGGCCCCCAACTCATAGGCAACCCTCGGCATGCCGTAGACGACGCAGGTCTTTTCGTTTTGTCCGAAGGTGCGTGCTCCGGCGTGCCGCATTTTCAGGAGACCGGCCGCGCCGTCACGGCCCATGCCGGTCAGAATGACTCCGATTGCATTGCGTCCCGCCAGTTCGGCAACCGAATCGAACAACACGTCGACGGACGGGCGGTGGCCGTTGACCGGCTCCCGATCGACGAGCCGGCAGCAAGGTGCCGAGGCGTTGGCGACCTGGAGATGTCGCTCGCCGCCCGGGGCCAGGTAGATCTTGCCGATTTCGAGGCGGGCGCCCTCGGTCGCCTCCTCCACCGTCGGGGCGCAGAGGCGGTTCAGTCTCTCGGCGAAGCTCTTCGTGAAGGTGTGCGGCATGTGCTGCGTGATCACTGTCGGCGGGCAATTGACCGGGAACCTCTGCAGCACCGTGATCAGCGCCTCCACGCCACCGGTGGATGCGCCGATGGCGACAGTCTTTCGACCTGCCCGATACTCGGCAGCGGCGATGGGAGCTGCCGCGCGGTTGTTGGTGATCATCGCCTTGCGTTGCGAGCGCGCAGCCGCCTTGACCTTGTCCACCAGCCCGCCGAACGGGTGCGGATCGCCGGGATGCGGCTTGCCCACACAGTCGAAAGCGCCGATTTCGAGGGCGGCGATTGTCGCCTCTGCCCCCTTGTGGGTCAGCGTCGAGACCATAATGACGGGCATCGGCCGGAGCCGCATGATCTTGTCGAGAAATTCGAGGCCGTTCATGTTCGGCATCTCGATGTCGAGAGTGACCACATCGGGGTCGAGCTGCTTGATCGCCTGGCGCGCTTCGAATGCATCTGCCGCTTGGCCGACCACCTCCACATCCGGATCGGCATTGAGCACGGCGGAGATCAGGCCCCGCATCGTGGCGGAGTCATCGACGACCAAAACACGGGCGGGAGCCGTCATGTTCGACCTCCATGGAACCTGCCGGTATGGCGATAGGTGGTGACACCGATATTTTCGAAGAGCACCTTGGCATCTCCCGAGACGCGTTCCGAGTGGCCGATGTAGAGATGGCCTCCGCTATCGAGCACACTGGCGAAACGCGACCAGATCCTCATCTGCGTCGGCTCGTCGAAGTAGATCACCACGTTTCGGCAGAAGATCACGTCGAACGGACCTTTCACCGGCCATTGCGCCATGAGGTTGAGTTCGTTGAAGGTGATCAATCGCTTGACGCGGTCGTCGATCTGCCACTTGACGCGGCCGCCGACCTCAACCTCGCTGAACCATTGCTTGCGCATGGCCGGATTGACTGTCTCGAGGGCCGTCGCGTCATAGGCGCCAGCCCGAGCGAGCGCTAGGATCTTGGGGTCGAT
>JAPSJG010000402.1 GCA_031178305.1 Sinorhizobium sp. | reverse complement strand
CGGATCGCGGAAGAAATCGGGATTGCGAACGTCGAGGCAAACGCGTCGGGCGGGGCCGTCTATGGTGATGCCGGGAACTGGGGACATGATTTCGACTCTTCGGATGCGTTGTCATGGAACGTCTATTGCGCCTGAAGCCTTCACAGCAAGAACTTTGGTGGAGCGCAACCGAAACGAACAGGTGCACAATGTCGACTCTTTTGAGTGGCACTGACCGGCTTATTTGAGCATGATGCGGCAGCAGGCAGGGAAGCATGGCAAAAACGCAAGGCATATTGTCAGCGGGCATCGTGGCCGCGATCCGCAAGCGGCGGCCGACTGTCGTCAATCGCGACGCAGCGGTGAGCCGCGGCGATATCGTGATTGCATCCTACAACATCCACAAATGCGTCGGCACCGATGGCCGCTTCGATCCTGCGCGAACTGCCCAGGTGATATCCGAGCTTGGAGCGGATATCGTCGCCCTGCAGGAGGCCGACCAGAGGTTCGGCGAACGCGCCGGGCTTCTCGATCTCGAGCATATCCGGCGGGACGCGCATCTCGTCTCCGTGCCGGTCTCTCCTTTCTCGGAGAAAGGCCACGGCTGGCACGGTAACGTCCTCCTACTCAGGGAAGGGGCGGTGTCCGATGTACGGCAGCTCAACCTCCCCGGCGTCGAACCGCGCGGCGCGCTCGTCGTCGATCTCGACCTGCAGGTCGGCCCGCTGAGAGTGATCGCCGCCCACCTCGGCTTGCTGCGCCATTCCCGCGCGCGTCAGGCGGAGACGATCATGCAAGTGGCCGCCGATGGCGGCGACCGGCCGACGCTCCTGATCGGCGACCTCAACGAGTGGCGCATGGGCAAACGCTCCTCGCTCAAGCTCTTGAGCCCGATCTTCGACGCGTCCCACCCCACGGTCGCGAGTTTCCCTTCCCGCTTTCCCCTGTTCCCGCTCGACCGGGTGCTCGGAAACCCGCATCATCTCGTGACCTCCGTGGCAGTACATGATACGCCGCTCGCGCGCGTGGCCTCGGACCACCTGCCGGTCAAGGCGTCGATCGACCTGAAAGCCGCCCTGAAGGACGGAGACGAGGACCGTCACGCCGGGTCATTTGGAATGGAACAGGCGTGAGGCACTGCACATGGTCTTCATCGGGAACGATTTGGAGACCGAATTAATTAATCGGATTCAAGATATCGCGGCTCCGTGCACCTGACGTGCGCGGCACCGTGGACGGCAATGCATGTTATCCTGGCTCGCGCTTTTCCTTGTCGTCCTCCTTGCGCTGTTGGCGGCGGCGACAGTCTATGTCTATGGCTGGTTCGGCCGCCGCCCGCAGGCGCCGCCTTCCTTCGCCCTGCCCGTGGCCGGCGATGAGACGTTGATCGACAAAGGCGTCGCGTCACTCCCCGCCGCCGCCTCCGACCAGAGCGCGATTGTCCTGATCTCGGACAACATCGAGGCGTTCGTCGCGCGGGCCCATTCGGCCCGCCTGGCGGGACGCAGCCTCGACCTGCAATATTATTACTGGAAGGACGACCTGACGGGATTCCTTCTGACACGCGAAGTCATAGCGGCGGCCGATCGTGGCGTCCGCGTTCGACTGCTGCTCGACGACATCAATGCCGGAATTCATGACCGGCTCTGCATCTCGCTCGACGCCCACCCGAACATCGACGTACGGCTTTTCAATCCGAGCCGGGCGCGCACCGATCGGTTCCGCCGCGGCTTCGAGATGGCAGTCCGCGCCCTGAGCGTCACGCGCCGGATGCACAACAAGCTGTGGATAGCCGACGGGCAGTTGGCGATCGCCGGAGGTCGCAACATTGGCGACGCCTATTTCGATGCAGCCGAACTCTCGAACTTCCGCGACCTGGACGTCTGGATGACAGGGCCGGTCGTCGGTGAGGCGACGTCCATGTTCGACCGCTTCTGGAACAGCGCGTCCGTATTGCCGATCGCGGCGCTGAGGACGCCGCGCAAGCATTATCTGCCGGCTCTGCGCGAATCGCTCGATGGTCTGGCGCGCAAGGCCGCCGCTCGTTTCTACCTGGAAAGGGTCGGCGACGCGGAAGCTCGTGCGAGCCTTTATTGGGGCAGCCGCGCACTCCACTGGAGCGCCGGCGTTCGCGTGGCCTTCGATCCGCCGGAGAAGGCTCTGATGCAGAAGAGGCAGAACTGGCTGCTGCGCGAGCTCTTCCCACTGATCGACGCGGCCGCTCGCGACCTGCGCATCATATCTCCCTATTACATTCCAGGACCCGAAGGTACGCGGCAACTGGCGGCGCTCGTGAATAAGGGCGTCAAGGTGGCGGTGCTGACGAACTCGCTTGCGGCGACAGACGTCGCGGCAGTGCATGGCTGCTACACGAAATACCGCCAAGCGTTACTTCGTGGCGGCGTCGAACTCTACGAACTGAAGGAGGGCGGCGATTTCCTTGACCGTCATCGCATGTCGCTGTTCGGCGCGCGCAATGCCAGCCTCCACACCAAGGCTTTCGTCGTCGATGGAACGACTGGTTATGTCGGCTCGATGAACTTCGACCCACGCTCCGCTTCGCTCAATACGGAGATGGGAATCGTCTTTTCCGACGAGACGCTCGCGGCCGAATTGCAGTCGATTTTCGATGAGGAAACCTTGCCGGAGAGAAGCTACAGGCTGCTGCTCGAAGGGAAGAGGCTTGTCTGGCGCGACCGCGCCAACGGTGCGGCCAGGCTGATCAGGGGCGAACCCGACGCAGGCATGGGCCGCCGGCTGGCCGCCGCCGTCATCCGTTTTCTGCCACTGGAGTCACAGCTTTGACGACCACTACGCCAGCCCTAAATTTACCGATCATTTACTGCAGAATTGCGAATGCCTGTGAGCAAGCGGGCAAGACATGCGCGCGAGGGGGGCAAGGTTGGAAAAATGTTCTATCGGCATCAGGAGGCACACCAACGAAAAGCTTTAGGTCGAAGAGCCGCGACCTTTGAGCTCATCGAGCGTTCGCGACTTGAAGTGAAGGGCATTGACACTCTATGTAAGGATCGAGGCTAATCCGATGATTCCCGGTCCGCGAAGGCGTTGCGGGCCCGACTGATGAAGGTTCGATATGAGAAATCCAGTTGATACGGCCATGGCGCTGGTGCCGATGGTTGTCGAGCAGACCAATCGCGGCGAACGGTCGTACGACATCTACTCGCGGCTGCTCAAGGAGCGCATCATCTTTCTGACGGGCCCGGTCGAAGATCACATGGCGACGCTTGTCTGCGCGCAATTGCTCTTTCTTGAGGCGGAAAACCCGAAGAAGGAAATCGCGCTCTATATCAATTCGCCGGGCGGCGTGGTGACGGCCGGCATGGCGATCTACGACACGATGCAGTTCATCAAGCCGGCGGTCTCGACGCTCTGCATCGGCCAGGCGGCATCCATGGGTTCGCTGTTGCTCGCCGCGGGCCACAAGGACATGCGCTTTGCGACGCCGAATTCGCGGATCATGGTGCATCAGCCCTCGGGCGGCTTTCAGGGCCAGGCCTCGGATATCGAGCGGCACGCGAGAGACATTCTCAAGATGAAGCGCCGCCTGAACGAGGTTTATGTCAAGCATTGCGGTCGCACCTATGAAGAGGTGGAACAGACTCTTGACCGCGATCATTTTATGAGCGCCGACGAGGCTTTGGACTGGGGCTTGATCGATAAGGTGATCACCTCGCGCGAAGCCGTCGAAGGCGCGGAGACGGCTTGAAGTCGAGATTTTGGGTCAGCACAGATGCGATTGTGACACATTTGTAATGGCCAAGGGCTTTATCGGTAGGGTAAAGCCGTTAATATGAGCCGAAATG
>JAPSJG010000401.1 GCA_031178305.1 Sinorhizobium sp. | reverse complement strand
CGTCGACGACACGCACATCATCGTCGGCAACGACAATAACCTGCCCTTCTCGGCCGGACGGGCCCTCGACAAAGCAGACGATAGCGAGTTCGTGCTGATTGAGGCCCGCGAATTCCTGAAGGCGGAATAATCGCAGGCGGCCGCGCGGAACCCTGGCGCGGCCGCTTTCCGCTTCAGAGCCTTTCCTGGCTATGCCTCGGCCGTACCTCCGGGTACGACCTTCGGCAACCGCCTCTGCCCGTCACGGCGAGTGCATCAGCCCTCGAATCGGAAGGCGAGCCTCTTGCCCGTCAGCTTGGCAAGTTGCTGGAGGCGACCATCCAGCCGCTCGCCCCCGAAATCGGAAAAGGCGGCGGGCACCACGAATTCCAGATCGATCTCGGGCTCGGACGACTGACGCACTGTCAGGTGGGGCGCGACCCCCGGCATGGATGCGGAGAAGAGATAGGCGACCCGCAGCAGGCCGCCGAGCAGCTTTGCCCGTTCAAGAAGGCGCGGCGTGGTGATCCCGGCTAGCGGCCCTGTCGCGCCGTCATCGGTCAGCCCTTCGAGGCGATAGTAATTCGCGAGCGCAATATAGGCACGGCCCGAATGGGTGATGCCAGAAAAAGCCGAATGGGCAATGATATTGAGCGCCTGCAGGCCGCGATAGTCCGGATGCGCGCGCCAGCTGATATCCGCAAGCAGGCAGGCGGCTTGGCGGTAGCGGCTTTCCTCCTCCGTTTCCTCAACGCCGAAGAACGGCACCATCCGACCGGTCCATTCGGCAAGCTCGCGCGCATGCTCGGGAGAACGGGCGCGCAATATCGCGATCTCGTCGGCGGCCGTCAGCAGAGGATCCTGCGAGCGCTCCGCGTCGGAGAGCAACGAGTAGAGATAGCCCTCACGCACGCCGAGCGCGGAAAACGAGATGCGCGCCGGCTTCATGATCGAGATTGCCTCCTGCATCGTCACCGCCCCGAAGGGCAAGAGGCTCCGGCGGCTCTTGGAGATCGTCGCGTAGGCAGACGGTTTGATGGTTTTAGGCTCAATCACTTCCGCCAGAAGTGCCATCGCCTCATCATAGGAAATTTCATAGCCCTGCATGATGTGCAGCGGATAGTTGCGCATTTCCATGTGCAGCTTGGCGATCGCTCGCCAGGTACCGCCAACGGCGTAGAACGTCCGCCCGGCCCCTTTTTTCAGGACCTCGGCTTCCTTCATGAACTTGCGAACCCAAGTCCTGGCCTTCATCAGCGAACCGCTGCTGTGCTCAAAGAGGCGGATGCCACCAAGAGGCAGGGTTACCCCTTGGCCGATCTCTTTCCCATTCACGTCGACGAGTTCGAGCGAGCCGCCGCCGAGGTCACCAACGACGCCATCGGCATCGTAATAGCTGCTGACGACCCCCATGGCGGAGAAATAGGCTTCCTCCTCGCCTGTCAGGATCTGCACCTTGCGCCCGAGAATGGCTTCGGCCTTCTTGATGAAAGACGGGCCGTTCGACGCTTCACGCGCGGCGGCCGTGGCCAGCACGAACATCTTTGTAGCACGCGCCTGGTCCGAGAGTGCTCGAAAGCGCTTGAGAGCCTTCAAGGCCCGCTGGACGCTCTCCTCCTCCATGCGGCCGGTAGCATGGATGCCCTTGCCCAGACCGCACATCACCTTCTCATTGAACAACATTGCCGGTGCGCGGCTCAGCCCCTCATAGACGACGAGGCGAATGGAGTTTGAGCCGATGTCCACAACGGAAACCGGACGTATGCCGGGCAAACGCCCCTGCGCTTCAGATTCGACCATGCAATTCCAGTTTACTTGCGCCAACCGCTTTTCCAGCCGGCAATCAGCTTCGGTGCACTGGACTTCAGAGCCTCACCCCTGCCCGAGAGGCTGGGATTGGTCATGAAATAATGCTGCGCATTGAACGGCTCGGCATCCTTGCCGACTTGCATACGGCGCGACGTGCCGTCGGCGAGAATCTCGTAGCTCTGCTGGTTATCGATGAGATTGCCCAGCATGATCTGCGACAGAACCTGTTCGTGCACAGTCCGGTTGATGAGAGGCACGAGCGTCTCGACCCGCCGGTCCAGATTGCGCGGCATCATATCCGCCGAGCCGATATAGACAAGTGCATTTTCCGAAGGCAGGCCATGACCGTTGCCAAAGCAGAATATGCGGGAATGCTCGAGGAAACGACCGACAATGGACTTGACACGGATATTGTCGGAAAGGCCCGGCACCTGCGGGCGCAGGCAGCAGATGCCGCGCACGACGAGATCGATTTCGACGCCGGCGCGGCTTGCCTTGTAGAGCGCGTCGATGATTTCCGGATCGACGAGCGAGTTCATCTTCATCCAGATCGCCGCCGGACTCCCCGCTTCCGCATGCGCGATCTCTTCGTCGATGTGCTTGAGAATACGCGGACGCAGCGTGTGCGGCGACACGGCGAGCTTCATGCCCCGTTCGGGTTCGCCATAGCCGGTGATAAAGTTGAAGATGTTCGCCATGTCGTGAGCGATCAACGCGTTGCAGGTGAAGAACGACAGGTCGGTGTATATCTTAGCCGTCACCGGATGGTAGTTGCCGGTGCCCAGATGGCAATAGGTGCGGAGCTTGCCCTCTTCACGGCGCACGACCAGCGACATTTTCGCATGCGTCTTGAGCTCGATGAAGCCGAAGACGACCTGGACGCCCGCTCGCTCGAGGTCGCGCGCCCAACGGATGTTCGCCTCCTCGTCGAAGCGGGCCTTGAGCTCAACCAGAGCGGTCACGGACTTGCCGGCATCCGCCGCGTCGATCAGCGCGCGTACGATCGGGCTGTCATTCGAGGTGCGGTAGAGCGTCTGCTTGATCGCAAGCACGTCCGGATCGCGTGCCGCCTGCAGCAGGAATTGCACGACCACATCGAAGGACTCGTAAGGATGGTGAACCACCATGTCCTTCTCGCGGATCGCGGCAAAGCAGTCGCCGCCATGTTCGCGCACGCGCTCGGGGAAGCGCGGATTATAGGGTTCGAAACGCAGGTCCTCCCGCGGTGCCTTGGTGACTTCGGAGAGCGTATTGAGTGCCAGAAGGCCGGGCAGAACCGCAACGCGATTGTCGGGCACGCCGAGCTCATGCACGACGAACTGGCGCAGCGAAGCCGGCATTTCGGAATCGGTTTCGATCCGGATCACCGATCCGCGGCGGCGGCGTTTCAGTGCCGTCTCGAACAGACGCACCAGGTCCTCTGCCTCTTCCTCGACTTCGATATCGCTGTCGCGGATGATGCGGAACGTGCCCGAGCCCTGCACTTCATAACCGGGGAACAGGCGATCGATGAATTGGCTGACGACGTCTTCGAGCGTGATGTAGCGGATGACGTTCTTGACGTCTGGCAGGCGGATGAAGCGGTCGAGCGCCACGGGCAGGCGCAGGAGCGCTGTCATCGGCTCGCGGCCGGTCTTACTGACGAGCTGGAGGCCGATCGAGAAGCCGAGATTCGGTATAAACGGGAACGGATGCGCCGGATCGATGGATAGCGGCGTCAGGACCGGGAAGATCGATTGATCGAATTCGTTGGCAAGCCAGCTCCTGTCCTGCGACGAGAGGGAAGCCGGCCGGACGATGAGGATGTCTTCCTTCGCGAGATATTGCTGCAGGACGGCGAGCGAGGCCTGCTGCTCCATCTGCAGATTATCGATCTCCTTCAAGATATCCTCGAGCTGCTCGGCCGGCGTCTTGCCATCGGGGCTGCGCAGCGAAACGCCCGAGCGCACCTGGCCCTCGAGGCCGGCGACGCGCACCATGAAGAATTCGTCCAGGTTGGCGGCCGAGATGGAGAGAAAGCG
>JAPSJG010000400.1 GCA_031178305.1 Sinorhizobium sp. | reverse complement strand
AGTTTTCCGGCTTCAGCGCGTCTTCGTCGACGCCATAGATCGCCTCGGCGGAGGTCAGACTTTCGCCCTTGGCCTGGCGCTCGGCTTCTTCGTTCGAACGGGCGACATTGACTTCGATGACAACGTCTACTTCCCCATGCAGGTGCAGCGTGACCTTGTGGACGCCGATGGACTTGATCGGCTGGTTTAGGTTCACCTGGTTACGGTTGATGTTGAAGCCTTCGGCGGCCAGCGCCTCGATGATATCGCGAGCGGCAACCGAGCCGTAGAGCTGGCCGGTTTCGCCGGCGGAGCGGACGATGATCAAGGACTTGCCGTCGAGCTTCTCGGCAATCTTCTGGGCTTCCGACTTGCGCTCGAGGTTGCGGGCTTCGAGCGTTGCGCGTTCGGCTTCGAAGCGGGCCTTGTTGGCGGCATTGGCGCGCAGCGCCTTGCCGAGCGGCAGCAGGTAGTTGCGTGCAAAGCCGTCACGAACCTTCACGGTTTCACCCATCTGGCCGAGCTTGGCGATGCGTTCGAGGAGAATGACTTCCATTTTTCGTTCCTTTCAGTTTGGCATTGTTCGTTGGTTAGCTTTTCCCCGCCGGCGTGACCGCGATGGTGCGTCGCGTGTCGGTCAATCCGAAGAGGAGGAAGAAGACGGCCGGGATCGTGAAGACCAATACCGACAGGTAGGCCATCCACAGCACCGGCAGCCGCCAAGCCTTGCCGCGCGTGCGGTAGTGGAAGGAGGCAAAGCCGGAAAGCAGGAAGCCGGCGCCGAAGGTGCCGCAAACGAGGGAACCGATTGCGGCCGCGGCGCCGCCGATAAAGGCGAAGAGGAGGCCGGCGAGAAAGATGAAGATGGCGTTGCGATGCATCCTGAGCGACGAGGGGACATCCTCGCGTGGCCGTACGGACCGCCCGGACATCTGCACGATGCGGGTGGCGAAGTAGTAGGCCGAAAACAGCATCATCACCCAGATTGCTCCCTGCACGAGCGGCAGGGCGAGCGTGAACATCGCTTTCAGCTGGGCGATGGCGGCCGCATCCGGATTATAGAGCGGCTCCTGCGCCTTCACCGCCTCGATCACCATGTCGACCATGAGATCGGAGACGCTCGAATCATATCCGACGATATAGCCGACGAGGATCATGCCGACGGTCACGAGTCCGGCGAGGTGGCTGAGAATATCGGATAGCGGATACCATGCGAGCGCGTCCTCGGGGCCGCCGATCTCGGAGGCGGGACGCGCAAGATTGGCCAGATGGCTGAGCCAGCCGGCCGGAATGAGGGTGACCACCAGGATCAGCAGCGCGAAATACGGCGATGCCAGGGCCGCCGCCGTGGCGCCGGCAGCGACGATGGCGGCAATCGCGGCGGCATTGCCCCAGCCGAGCCCGGCGATCAGGATCGGCAGTGCGGAAGCGGCGTAAAGAATGATGGCAAGGGACGACTGTGTGTTCGCGCCCATCGAGAGAAGGGCGGCGGTAATGCCGGCAAGTAAGCCGACGAGCAGCGATGTCCTGTTCAAGTTCTGCACGTTCGCTGTCCTGCTTCAACGCAGTTAGGGGCCGCTGTTCGGCTTTGCCCCAACATGGGATTTTGGCTTTGCCGCCGGTTCCGATCCGCGCCCACCGCGGAAGGGAGTGGTCGAGGCGCCCGCTCTTGCGGGAGCGCCTCGACTTGAACGGCTTTCCGTTGAGTCAGGTGATCAACGGAGGGTCACGCCCTTACGATACGACGTAGGGCAGGAGCCCGAGGAAGCGGGCGCGCTTGATCGCCTGGGCGAGTTCGCGCTGCTTCTTCTGGGAAACGGCCGTGATGCGGGACGGAACGATCTTGCCGCGCTCGGAAATGTAGCGCTGCAGGAGGCGAACGTCCTTGTAGTCGATCCGCGGAGCGTTTGCGCCCGAGAAGGGGCAGGTCTTGCGGCGACGGTGGAACGGACGGCGTACCGGAGCGGAAGAAACTTCAGCCATTGTCATTTATCTCCTAAAGCTTCTGCTTACGCGCGATCTTCACGCGGACGGCGCGGACGGTCTTCGCGGTCGCCACGGTCCGGACGCGGGCCACGGTCGAAACCGCCTTCACGCGGGCCGCGGCCTTCGCCGCGCGGACGATCGTCGCGGTCGCGCTTCTGCATCATCGCGGACGGGCCTTCCTCGTGCTTATCGACGGCAATCGTCATGTAGCGCAGGATGTCTTCGTTGATGCGCATCTGCCGCTCGACCTCGTGGACGGCCGGTGCCGGAGCATCGATGTCCATGAGCACGTAATGAGCCTTGCGGTTCTTCTTGATGCGGTAGGTGAGGGACTTCAGGCCCCAGTTCTCGACCCGGCCGACCTTGCCGCCGTTCGCTTCGATGACGCCCTTGTACTGCTCGACGAGGGCGTCGACCTGCTGCGGCGTGATGTCCTGCCGAGCCAGAAATACATGTTCATAAAGAGCCATTGTGGCTTGCCTTTCTTGCGTTAATCAGCCCGGGCCTCGGCGGCTAAGCCTCAACGACTGTTCTTATTGGCTCAGATGAGCCGGCAAGAAAGTGTTGTATCGAGACGGTCGAGAGCGGAGACACGGGAGGCCGGAACATCTTGTCGTTCCTGGCGGCTTCCGAGGCGGAAGCCGGCCCTCCGTTCAGCCACCAGCCAGAAGACCGGGCGTTTCGAACAGCGCGCTTATACGGAATTTCCACGAAAATGCAAGGCGCGATCGGAAGATCTGTACAGGTTGCCTCTGCGGCTCGCCGGCCGCTGCGGTTGCGGAACAAACGCGCGATTTCCTTGTTCAGGCCTTCGCCCCAGCAAAAAGCAGCAGGAGACGAAGATGCCCCACATCGATCCCAAGATGCAGGAGTGTATAGACGATTGCCTCGACTGCTACGAAACCTGCCTTTCGACGGCGATGGGCCATTGCCTGGAGGCGGGCGGCAAGCACACCGAGCCGCCGCATTTCCGCCTGATGATGGCCTGCGCCGAAATCTGCCGGACCGCCGCGCACTTCATGTTGATCGGAACTCCGCATCACAGGCACATTTGCGGCGAATGCGCCGAGATCTGCGCCGAATGCGCGGCCGACTGCGAACGCATCGGCGACATGGCCGATTGCGTCGAAGCCTGCCGGCGCTGCGCCGAAAGCTGCCGACAGATGGCGGCGTGACGGGCGGCCGCCTGACGCTTGCTCAGATCGGTGCCGGATAGAGCCGATGCAGGCGGCGGATGCCGTTCATCACGTCCTGGGAAAGCGTGACGGCGGCGGCACCAATATCGGTCTTCAACTGTGGGATCGATGTCGCGCCGATAATGACCGAGGCCATGAACGGCCGCGTCAGACAGAAGGCGAGCGCCATCTGCGCCGGATTGAGGCCATGTTCGCGCGCGAGTGCCACATAGGCCGAGACGGCCGGCTCCTGATGCGGCGTGAAGCGGCCGCCGAGATCGCCGTTGATCGACAGGCGCGATCCGGCGGGCTTCGCCCCATCCAGATATTTGCCGGTCAGAAGGCCGGCTGCCAGCGGCGAATAGGCAAGCAGCCCGACATCTTCTTGGTGCGACAGTTCCGCAAGGTCGAGATCAAAGCTTCGATAAAGCAGGTTATACTCGTTCTGGATCGTCGCGACCCGCGGAAGGCGGTGCTTATCCGCGAGATCGAGCATCTTCATCGTGCCCCAGGCCGTATCGTTCGAAAGCCCGATTGCCCGCACCTTGCCCGCTTTCACCAGGTCGCCCAACTTGTCGAGAACGGCCTTCAGATCGGCCGCGACATGCGCCTTGTCCTGCTTCGACGGGTCGTAGGACCAGGCATTGCGAAAGTGATAGTGCCCACGGTTCGGCCAATGAACCTGGTAGAGGTCGA
>JAPSJG010000399.1 GCA_031178305.1 Sinorhizobium sp. | reverse complement strand
TGCCGATGATCGGCCTGTGCTTCACACCCGTCAGCGCGAAACTACCCGGCACACCGAACTGCGGTCCTGGATGCGCCGCGGCGAACTCCTGCGGCAGCTTCATGTCGACGATGCGGATGCCCGTGAGGCCCTTGATCGAGAAAACGCCACCAATCGCGACCGTCATCAGCGCGCAAAGATCGGTGCCGACCGCATCCATGGGGAAGTCGATGTCGACGTCCGCCCGGTAGAACTGCGTCGCTTCGCCCGCTTCGGCGGGAAAGGACGCCCGGTCGCTCGCCGGCAGGGGGCGGATGGCGACGACGCGCGCCGCCACGCGCTCCTTCAGCTCCTCCGTCTCGCCCGGAAGGGCTACGAACGTACCGGTCGACTGGTCGCTGGCGATCTTGCTCGCCATCACCTCCACCGAGCCGGGCGTCTCTATCCGATAGGTCAGACGGATCATTTCTCCTCCCGCCGCTGCCGGGCAACTTGTTAAAACACATCAGCTGGTATAATGAGTATTCATGCTATTGCAAGCCGCCATAGCAAAACTGTTGCAGTGATCGAACTTGGGGCATATTCAAACCTGTCGAAAATCAGGTGACTCATGAACGTCGTTTCCGAACCGATCGTCCGCAAGAAGCTCTCCGACGAAGTCTTTGCGCGCCTGAAGCACATGATCGAAACCGGGGAACTAAAGGCGGGCGACGAGATGCCCTCCGAACGCGAACTGATGGAACGCTATGGCGTAGGTCGCCCGGCCATCCGCGAGGCGATGCAGGCGCTCGCTGGCAAGGGCCTTGTCGAGATCTCGCAGGGCGAACGCGCCAAGGTTCTGCGCATCACGGCCGAATCCATAATCAGGCAGGTAGATCTGCAAGCCAAGCTGATGCTCTCCGGCTCGTCCGACTCGCTGGAACACTTGAAGAGCGCCCGCATCTTCTTCGAGCGCGGCGTGATCCGCGAGGCCGCGGCCAAGGCGACCCCGGACCACATCGCGGAACTGCGCGCCCTGTTGGACAAGCAGAAGCAGAGCCTTGGCAATGCGGATGCCTTTATTGACGCAGACATGGAATTCCATCAGTGCATCGCCCGGATTTCTGGCAATCCGATCTTCGCTGCGGTCAGCGGCGCGATGCTGGGATGGCTGAAGTCCTATCATACGGAAATGCTCATCTGGTCGGGCCGCGAGAATGTTACGCTGGCCGAGCACGAGGAAATTATCCGCGCCATTGAAAAGGGCAACGCAGACCTCGCCGAACAAGTGATGATCAAGCATCTGGAACGCTCCCGCGCGCTCTACGCCCTTAGCGGTCACAAATAAGACTCAGAGTTCGATGGCGACGCAGCCATAAGGCGGCAGCGTGGCCTGCTCGCTTGCCGGAAGTTCCGGACCATCGGCTCCGACGACCGAAGCCTTTTGCGGCTTCTCTGGCATTGCTACCGTTTGCGTCATCGACGTGATGTTCGCCAACAGCAGCCGCTCCTTGGAAGCAAGTCCCACCACCGCATCTGGGCGCGATGTTTCGACTGCGACCAGCTCTTCGCCCGCCAGGGCGCCAAGGCGCGCCAGCACATGCGCGAGCGGCCGCAATTCGCCCTTCGCCGTCGCCTCGCTGTCTTCCGCAACAAGCCCGAAAGCGCCCACCAACGTCGACAACGTCAGGACTTCCAAGCCTGCCGGCGTCACCGTTGCGGCATAGGCAAGCGTCCAGGCCGCGCCGAACGCACCATTGTGCCGCGGGTCGGAACGGGCCATGGGAACGCGGGAATGCGCCGGGTTCTGCTTCGTCGCGCTGCCATAGGGGTTCTGCCGCATGGCGATCGTCGACGGACCGATGCGGTAGGGCTTGTCGCCATAGATCGCGCGGGTCGAGCTAACGACATAGCGCAGCGCCTCGAAGGTCTGCATCACGGAAAGATCGTCGGCCGCGTGCACGATCGGGCTCGTGCAATGGCTGACATAGTCGACTAGGTCACCGGGTACACGCTTACGGTTGAGCTCGGTAAAATAGCTCATCATCCCGCCGCCGAGGCGCACGCCGGGAAAGGCCGCGCGGGCTGCGGCATAGACATCTTTCAGCGGCGGGCAATCCGGCCACTTGCTCCCAGGCGGCGTCGACTGGCGGTCCACCGAGGGGCAGACGAACAGCGTGTCGAGCTTCAGTTCAGCCTTCCCTACGAGCGCGGCAAACGCGGCCATTTCCTCGTCCAGGGGACGCTTGCAGGGTACGGCGAGCTCCAGCGTCACTTTGAGACCGGACCTCGCCGCGATCTCCGCATAGCCCTTCAGCGCCTCGATGCCATGGCCGGCATCAGGATCGAAATGGGCGACCAGATGCCGTGCACCGATCGTCTTTAGCACGCTGAGTGCCGCCAACTCCTCTTGGAGGCATTCTGGCCGCAGGCCGACGCCGATTTCCGGGAAGGTGAATTTTGTCGGCGTCAGCCGGACCGCGATGACATCCGATATGCCGGCGGCGGGCACAGCCCGGTCCTCCGCACGGATTTCGACGGAAATCCTCTGGCTGAACGGCTCGTTCTTCGGCACGCGATAGGGCCAGGGAAGCGCGAGTGGGCGTACATAGGTCTTGTAGGACCCGTCGGTCCAGTTGCGCTGGTCTTCCATCTCGAAGATGTCGCCGTCGAATTCCGTCGTCGCTTCGATGCCGGGCGCAACGCGGTGTGTGATCGCAGCGATTTCCTTGAAAGGCTGCCAAGGCTCGATTTGATCGGGCCAGATTGCTTGTTCGCTGCTGCCGTCGCCATGTCGCACTTCAACCGGCTCGCCCGCAATGCCGACGATCGGGTGCAACACAACAAAGCCGGTACGGGCGGTTTCGAAATCCGCATCGCTTACGCAATCGGCGGAGACGATAACCGCCTGTGCCATGCCGGAAATCGAGATGGCACAATCGAGATTGGCGCCGGAAGGGGCGGTAAAGCGTGCGCGGTATGTGACCGAGAATCCGTGCCTGGTTTCCTCGACGGCAAGGTGCGTGATCGCGGCACTGCACGTGCCCCAATCCTTGTCGCGCACGAGGAAAGAGATGGCGCGAAGCACCTCATGGCCGCGGAAACGCAGGGTGCGAAGATTGCCGTCCTGAAGCTCAACGCTCAGGTCGCCGGTCACAAGCGTTCTGCTTTCTGGCTCGCGCGCGCGTGTGCCGTATAGCCTGAGCAGGTCGTCGCTCATCAAAGAAGGTCTCCCAGCCTAACGGTCTCGCCGCGTTCGGCGCTGAGATAGGCGGCCTCGACGAGGGCGAAGGTCATGAGATTGTCGCGACCGGACGTGTCAGGTTCCCGGCCGACCGCCAGCCTCTCGATCCAGTGCTTCTGGATAAGCGCTACGCTCTCCTGGATGTTGTGCCAGGGGCGCGAGGCCCAGGGCAGCAGGTTCGGCGCGACGACGCTTTCCGTCGTGCCGCCGCGACCGTGGACGGTGAGCTTATAGTCCTTGCCGAGGCGCAGCGTGCCCTCGCTGCCATCGATCTCCACGAAAGTTTCGGGAAAAGGCTCTTCCGGCAGCCTGGTGGCATAGCTGACATCGACGATCGAGGTGGTGCCGTTGTCGTGGTCGAGCAGCATGGTCGCCACGTCCTCGCCGGCAATGTCCGGATTGATGCGGCGCGTGCGGGCCGTGATGCGGCTGGCATTGCCAAAGAGGAAGCGGGCGATGTCGAGCGAATGGATGCCGAGATCCTCGATGATGAAGCGCTTGCCCTTGGCGAGATAAGGCTGACCGGAGAAGACGTCGAAGCCGGAGCGGAAGGACACGCGGCCCCAGAAGGGCGTGCCGATCGCGCCGCTGTCCAAAACCGCTTTCACGGCGAGGATCGGCGTCTGCCAGCGGAAGT
>JAPSJG010000398.1 GCA_031178305.1 Sinorhizobium sp. | reverse complement strand
ACAGTTCGCGGCGGCTTTTGCCGACATGGCGCATTGGCCGGTTGTTCAACTCCTCGAGCAGTTCGGCGACAGCCGAATTGAGCTCGGCCAGCGAGAAGAACGTCCGGTTCCTGAGCCGGGCGAGAATTGTCGCTTGCCAGTTAAAAGTGAGAATGCGGCGGTTTCAGCCAGGTTTGGCATTTTAAGATGAGAATCCGAACTGCGGGATTCTCAAATTAACTGCAACTGCGAAGACGCCATCGAACGGCATGTATGAGTCGTGATCTCGTCGATAGCGCTGCTGAATCGCACTTGGTTCTGACCCATCATATTCTTACGCAGCATCTTGAGCATCTCTGGTCCAGCCCGCTCGACGATGGCTACTCCGGCCAGCAGAGCAGGTCGCAGATGCAGCGGCAGGATGGGATTTGCTGGAGTAGGCAGGTTCCTTCGTTCCGTGGCGACGACATCATCGAGATCCGGAATGATTGCGCCGAGCACCCTGAATCGCCACGGTTCGTATCCTGGGGGGATGGGTCTCGGCACGCGTCGCATTAGAAGAAGGCGCGCGAGTTCGGTCGGCGAAGTCCAGGTTCGGACGCCGCGCTCGGCCTCGTCGTCGAGGAGCCGTTCTCCGATGAGCGCAGTCCCAAGGTAGCGGCCGAAAGGAGACGGGCGGCCATGCCTGCCTTGGTGCCGGAGCAGGCCACCACACAGCGGGCAGGTCATGCGCCAGCCGAGAAGCTGGCTTCGAAGAGTGGGCCCCGGTTCATGGCTACTCGGATGGCAGGCTGAGCAGGACTGTAGCGGTCTGGCTGCAATCAGGCGTCGCGATGCTGGCGCCACATTCGAAAAGGTCATGCGGCGCAGGGTGGCCGGCTCGGTGGAGAAGATGCCGGCGAGGCGGGTGACCTGAGTAGCGGTTAGATTGCGATCGGCCGAGCGCAAAGACGACGCCTCGGGAAGACAATGCCGCAGCATACCAAGTGGCGGGATCGCATAGAATGAAGCATGCCGGCTGATCCACGACGACAAGAGCTCGTCGGCGTGGGGCGCCAAGATTACCGGCAATTGCCGCGAGGATGTTCCGGCGTCATGCAAAGGCTGCCTCGGCATCAAACTCCGGCTCCCAGTTCTCGATGGCTTCGTCGGTAATCTGCTCGCGTCCGCTCTCGATGGCCTCAATGGCAAGGGTGTTGATGGTGTGGAAAATGTTGGCGGTAATTCCCTCGGTGATCTGCAGCATCCGCCGCAGCGATTTCGCGGTCAGCACCGAGGACTGCCGCAATGGCGTGTTGCGCAAGATTGACACGACCAGAGTCTCGAACTGTTCGTTTGCAGCCCAGCGGCTCAACGTGAATTGCTCGAACCGGCGGGCCAGTTGCACGTCGCCGCTGATGGCCTCGCGCGCCTCGTTGACGCCGAAGCAAACGAGTGAGATCCGGAGACGATTGCTGAGAAAGCGCAGAGTGTTGAGGACGATGCGCTGCTCACGATAGGTTCCGGCGAGAATGTTGTGCACCTCGTCGATGACCAGCACCTGCACGCCGATCGCTTCCATGATCCGCAGTGCCGCCTGCTCCATCTGGGCGATATCGGCCCGCGGCCGCTGGGGTGCGCCGAGCAGGGTCAGCAGTTCAGCGTAGAACCGCCGTTCGCCGGGCCGGCTGGTCATCTCCATCGCCAAAACCGGTGTCTTCAGCGTTCCCGTCAGCGAATTGAACGTTGGCGGATGCTGGTCGCGGAAGCGCTTCATGATCATCGTCTTGCCCATGCCGCTGTCGCCGTAGATAGCGACGGAAGGCATGCGCGTTCCTCTCGGATGATCGAGGAGCCGGTTCAGCCGATCGAGCGCCTGCTTGGCGCGCGGGTAGAGCACCCAGCGGCGCGATCGTATCGCGCGAATGCGTTGTTCGTCCGCTTCAGCCAGCAGCGCCGCGGCGCTCGCGGTCAGGTGGGAGATTTCGTTGTTCATGCCAGCTCACTCCGTGTCCTCGACAAAGGGCACAGGTTTGCTGGAGTCAATGCCGCGAAGCGAGCCCCATCCGCGGTCATCCACGTTCGTTTTTGGCTGTCCTGCGCCGGCGCGTCGTGCGGCTGCCGTCTTCCTGGTTGCTGCATCCACCAGTTTGCGCTGCGCGATTGCCGTGCCCACGATGGCGCGGGTGTTGATTTCCTGTCGGCCTTTCGCCAGCAGTGCGCGTCGTGCCGCCACGGCCTCATGCAGTGTCACTGAAGGCAGGGTCAGATCGGCATAGCGGGCTTCCACGAAGTTGCCCGAAGGTCGCCGCACGAAGATACGAGCCATGTCCCGCGGGTCATATTTGACGAGCAGGCGCCGGTTCGAGCGACCGACGTCGGCGCTAAGCGCAGCTGACCAGTAGCGCAGACCAAAGAGATGAATTCCGGTTGGCCGCAACGTGCGCTCCTGCTCCGGTAGGAACGTCAGCCAAAAACGCATTCGATCTTGCGGCAGTCGCAGCGGAATCTCGTTCTCGTGCTCCCGCCAGACGGCAACTGGCGGGCGGCCCAAGCTGCTGTGGATAGACTGGTGGTAGGAGCCGACTATGTCGAGGGCGATGTAGCGCTCGAGCTCGCGCAAGGTGAGCGCCGAATGCCGCTTCGAATCGTATTCGCCGAGTTCCTGCGCGTTGCTGAACGTCGTGCCGGGCAGCAGGTGGAGCTTCCCCATCTGCGTGCCGATCAGACGCTCGATATGACCGCCGAAGCGCGGCTCAGCCGGCGGTCGCCACTCAATCGCGATGCCTGCATCCTCGCACCCCCTCTTGAAAGCGCGACTCCTAAAGTCGGCGCCGTTGTCGACGTGCAGTGTTTCCGGCAGGCCGGCGACGGGCCACGCTTCGGTGATCTCGCGTTCCCGCAACCAAGCCGACTTGTCGAAGACCGAGTGCAGCAGGCACAGACTTGTCGACAACCGGGAAGGCGCGTCCATCGTCAGGTAGAATCCCGTCACCATGCGGCTGCAGACATCCATCGCCAGCGTCAGCCAGGGCCGGCCGATCGGCTGGCGGGTTTCCTCGTCAACGACAAAGATATCCGCTTTCGTATGATCAACCTGAACGACCTGCAAAGGCCGGGAGGCGGCAAATACCCCGGGAACGGCCTGCGTCTCCTTCAGGATCTTATCTTCGCCACGGCGTTTGGCGCGCCTCTGCAGATCGATGTCTTCGAGACGAGCCTTGATCGTTCGGCGATGCGGCGGCTTGAGCCCGGCGGACATGCAGTTCGTTTGCACATCCCGGACCAACTGTGAAACGGTCGGACGGTTTCGCGTCAGGTAGTATCGGCTGATGGTCGTGCGGATGATCTCTTCCCGCTGGTCATCCAGCACCCGGTGCCCGTCCGGTCTACCGCGTTTGCGGTCCACCAGCGACATGACCGTCCCGCCGGCCCGAAACAGCTTGATAAGGCGGTACGCGGTTGCCCGACTGATTGCGAGCTCGGTCGCAAGCAGTGCCACATCTCCGGCGGTCATTTTGCCAGGCCGGTTCTTTAGAAATTCCCGAACCGCTTCTGCGCGTCGGCACGCTTCATCCCAAAGCGCTTCATCGACCTCGTCAGGAAATGGGTCACTCATTGCAGGAACACCGTCGATTATGTCGACCGCCTGATTCTCACATTAAGTGCCAAAATCCAAGCCATATTCTCAAATTAGCTGCCCATTCTCAAATTAACTGTCATTCCAAGCAACTGAAATCATTGGCACAGGAGTCGCGCAACTAAATGCAAAGCGACATCTCCCTCCGCATCTGCTCTCTGGTGATCCGCGCGCTGAGGGTGGAAGCCGCGTCCTTTTCTACTCGGGAGACGAGGCGAGGTCGAAGGCCGAAGTTGGTGCACTGAT
>JAPSJG010000397.1 GCA_031178305.1 Sinorhizobium sp. | reverse complement strand
TCGATGCAGATGCGTCGCCTCGAGGAACGTATCGGCAAGCCGCTCTTCATGAAGGACGGTCGCGGCAACCGGCTGACGGTCGAGGGCGACCGGCTGCTGAACTTTGCCCGGCGAATGATCCGTCTCAACAATGAGGCGATCGCCTCCTTCGACGACAACCGTCTCGAAGGCACGCTCCGCATCGGCACGCCCGACGACTATGCCGATCGCTACATGCCGGAGATCATCGTACGCTTTGCCAAGACGCACCCGAACGTCGAACTCTACATAGTCTGCGAGCCATCGGCCGACCTCGCGGAGAAGATGGCGAAAGGTGACCTCGATATCGCTCTGGTGACGCACAATCCCCGTGCCCGTGCCTCCGACGTCGTCAGAACCGAGCCGCTCTGCTGGGTGAGTTCAATCAACCATCCGCTCCCGGAAAACGCGCCGATTCCGCTCGCGGTCGGACGCCGCGACTGCCTGTGGCGGCAGGCGGCCTGCGCCGCCCTCGATGCGACCGGCCGCGAATACCAGATCCTGTTCACGAGCTGGTCGTCGACGGTCGTCGCTGCGGCCGTGCTTGCCGGCATGGCCGTCTCTGTGCTGCCGGAATCGGCGCTGCGTCCCGGTATGAAGGTGCTGACGCTCGCCGACGGCTTCCCCGCTTTGGCGCCGGTCCAGATCGGCATCATGAAGCGGCCCGGCCTTTCGCCGTCGCTCTCGAACGCGATCACCAACCACATCACCGCCTGCCTCGACAACATCACGCCGATCGCCGTCAATGATGACCTCGACGGCGATATCAAGGGCTATCCCCGTTATCCGCGTCTCAGGCAGAGCCACATGCTACCGGGCTGGTGAGGCATCGGGTTATTCCGAAAAAACAAGGCCACGCCCGGCAGGAGCGTGGCCTTATCTTTACGTGGACGAGCCGACCTGCCCTGCCGACAGCAGCCGCCGATCCTTCCGACCCCTTTCGGCGCTCATCCGACTTATCGCCGAGACATTATAATCTCCAATTGTGTTCCCGATTGAATTCGATAGTAGTTTCCGATCATGCTGACCCTTCGGCAAATGCGCTATTTCGACGCCCTCGCCACGGCCCGCCATTTCGGCAAGGCGGCCGAGCTCGCGCATGTCAGCCAGCCGGCGCTCTCGGCGCAGATCATGGAGATGGAAGACCATCTCGGCGTCAAACTCGTGGAGCGAAGTCGCGCCGGCGTCTTCCTCACGCCCACGGGCGAAGATGTGCTGGTGAAGGTGCGCGCCATTCTGGCCGAGGTCGACAGGCTGGAGGAGAGCGCGCGTGCGCGTTCAGGAACGCTCGAAGGGCGAATCCGACTTGGCGTGATCCCGACGCTTGCCCCCTACCTCGTGCCGAAGCTCATTCCGCATCTGCGCAAGCGCTATCCGGCGATCGAAATCGAGCTCAAGGAGTCGCTGACCGATCGGCTGGTTGCCGATCTCGGCGACGGCCGGCTCGACGCGATTGTCGCCGCGCTGCCGATCGACGGTGACACGGTCCTCACCCGTCCGCTCTTCTCGGACCGCTTCTTCATGGCGGTTGCCGACAACGACCGAAGCGTGCTGATATCGCCGCTGACGGAAGACCAGGTGGACATCTCGCAACTGCTGCTGCTCGAGGAGGGCCATTGCTTGCGCGACCAGGCGCTGGCCGTCTGCAACACCGCCGGCAAGCGGCAGCTGACGAGTTTCGGCGCCACCTCAATGGCCACCCTTCTGCAGATGGTCGCCAGCGGCATGGGCATGACGCTCATTCCCGAGATCGCCGTCCCGACCGAAACGGCGCGCAACGCGATCCGCATCGTGCCTTTCGCCGCTCCCGAACCATCGCGCGAAATTGGCCTCATCTGGCGACGCAGCAATCCGCGCCGGCGCGATATGGAGGCGCTCGCCGAAGCGATCGTCGCCTGCGCGCGAGCGGCATCTGGCGCCGTGATCGTTGTGGGATAGGAGCGGGGGCCCTCCCTATCCCGTTGCTGTCATCCCGCCGGTTTCAGGCAAGCTTTTCCTTGAGGAACGCAACCGTGCGCTCCCAGGCGAGGTCCGCCGCAGCCTTGTCGTAGCGGGCGGCGGAGGTATCGTTGTTGAAGGCGTGGTTGACGCCCTCATAGACATGGATGGTGAAGTCCTTGCCGGCTTCCGTCAGAGCCTGCTTATAGACCTCGATGCCGGCATTGATGCGCTCGTCCAGACCCGCATAGTGCAGCAGCATCGCAGCCTGGATCTTTGGTACATCTTCCGGCTTCGGCTGGGAGCCGTAATAGGCGACGCCCGCCTTAAGGTCTGGCGAATTCACGGCAAGCCGGTTGACGAGACCGCCACCCCAGCAAAAGCCGATCGCGCCGACATTGCCTGTGCTTTCCTCATGCCCCTTGAGAAAGGCGACGGTCGCGACCGCGTTGGCATTGCTCTTTTCCGCGTCGAGCGCGCTGATCATCTCCCGCGCCCTGTCCTCGTCACTCGGCGTCCCGCCGTCGGGCGAGAGGAAATCCGGCGCAAGGGCTACGAACCCCTCGATGGCAACCCGACGCGCGACATCCCGGATATGCGCATTGAGGCCGCGGTTCTCATGGATGACGATGACAGCCGGCAGCTTGCCGGACGCATTGGCAGGGCGCACCAGATAACCCTTCATTTCGCCCTCGGCGCCCGGATAGGTGATGTCCTCTCCCTTGATCCGCGCGTCGGTCGCCGCGACCATCTCTGCCTTGGCGCTGTCGGCCGCCAGCATCGGCGCGATCGCGGCTGCCGCCGCAGCCGATCCGGCAAGCGCCGTCAATCGCTCCATGAAGCGGCGACGATCCAGCGTCAAATGCGTATATTCGTCATAGGCATCGATCATCGCCTGGGTAATGTCAGACTTGTCCATGGCGCCCTCCTCGGCAGATTTCTGCAGGCGGCACGACAAACCAAAGCCGCCCGTCAACAACATAGGTCGGCGAGCGGCGCATCGGCGTCAAAACTGCGTTACCGGCGGTTGAACTCAACCGTTGAGATCGAGAACAATGCGGCCGTCGATGCTGCCATTTGACCAGGATTAGGGGCGCCGTGTCGGCGCCCCGGAAGGAAATCAGGCGCCACCGGGATAGTTCGGGCTCTCGCGGGTGATCGTCACGCCATGGGCGTGGCTTTCGCGCAGGCCCGCGCCGGAGATACGCACGAAGGTCGCTCGCTCCTGGAAGTCCCTGATCGTCGCGCCGCCGACATAGCCCATCGATGCCCTGAGGCCGCCGGCCAGCTGGTGCAGGACGCCACCAACCGGGCCCTTGTAGGCGACCTGGCCCTCGATGCCCTCCGGCACGAGCTTCAGCGTGTCGCGAACTTCGGCCTGGAAATAGCGATCGGCCGAGCCGCGGGCCATTGCGCCGACGGAACCCATGCCGCGATAGGCCTTGAAGGAGCGGCCCTGGTAGAGGAAGACCTCGCCCGGGCTTTCCTCGGTGCCGGCGAGCAGCGAGCCGACCATCACGGCGGACGCGCCGGCGGCGATCGCCTTGGCAAGGTCGCCGGAGAATTTGATGCCGCCGTCGGCGACGACCGGGATGCCGAAGGCCTGTGCCGCCTCGACCGCCGCCATGATGGCCGCAAGCTGCGGCACGCCGACACCGGCGACGATGCGGGTCGTGCAGATCGAGCCGGGACCGATACCGACCTTGACGGCATCGGCACCGGCATCGATCAGCGCCTTGGTGCCATCGGCCGTCGCGACATTGCCGGCCATGACGCGAATCGAGTTCGACAGCTTCTTCACCCGCGTGACGGCGTCGAGCACGCGCTGAGAATGACCATGGGCGGTATCGACGACGATCAGGTCGATGCCGGCGTCGATCAGCCGCTCGGCGCGCTCGAAA
>JAPSJG010000029.1 GCA_031178305.1 Sinorhizobium sp. | reverse complement strand
AAAGACCGTGCGCAACAGCCGCGCCTGGTCGCTGCAGTATGATGTTGCGCTCGAAGGTTATGAAATCCATCTCGGCAGGACGGCGGGTCCGGATTGCGGGCGCGCGCCGGTCTCGATCGACGGCCGCCTCGACGGGGCGATGTCGGCGGATGGCGCGGTGATGGGAACCTATCTCCATGGCCTCTTCGGCAGCGATGGCTATCGTGCGGCGCTCTTGAAAAGCTTCGGCATCGAGGGCGGGGGAATGAACTATCGCCAGTCGGTCGACGCCGCGCTAGACGATATCGCCGCCGAACTCGAGGCGGTGCTGGACCGGGCCTGGCTTGATGGGCTGCTGGGGTAGGTCGCTGGGGCGGCTGCCGGCGATCGCGTCACGCCCCTGGCCTGCCAACCATTGCATTGCGGCTGCGAAGGATGCAGCATGGCGCATGTGGCGACAGACTGTCTTTCCGGAGGCGCACTTCTGGCGCGGTCTCCGGCACGAAAGGTCGGACACCGCCGTTCATGACCCGCGCGCAACTTCTTGGCGTCTTCATCGGTCTGGCCCTCGTCGCGGCGCTGACACTGCTGCGCGCCAGCGATCCGCCATTGCTGAAATTTGCACGCGAAGTCACCTTCGACGAGTACCAGCGCCTCGCGCCGCGGTCCTTCGAGGACCTGCCCGTTCGTGTCGTCGACATCGATGAGGATTCGCTCAAGAAATTCGGCCAATGGCCCTGGCCAAGAGACCGGATCGCAGATTTGGTGAAGCGGCTCTCCGAGATGGGCGCGGCCGTAATCGCCTTCGATGTTCTTTTCTCCGAGCCCGACCGCCTGTCGCCGCGTTCGGTCCTGCGGGATGTCAAGGGCATCGATCCGGCACTCGTCCACCGATTGCCGGACAATGACGAGATCCTTGCTCAGACCATCGCAGGAAAACCGGTGGTCCTCGGCTTCGCCCTTTCCAACGACGGAAGCTATCGACCGCCCGTCAGGGCCGGCTTCGCCTTTACCGGCGAGAACCCCTTCGAGGCGCCGCCGCACCTTGCCGCCGCTACGCCGATCAGGCCGCAGCTCGAGGCGAATGCCGCCGGCATCGGCCATATAAGTCTCAATCCGGAAGGTTCATCTGCCATCGTTCGTGCCGTACCGTTGCTCCTGAGCGATGGCGAGCAGCTCTATCCCAACCTTGCGCTCGAAGCGCTGCGCGTCGCGCAAGGCGCCTCGACCTATCTCTTGGCCGGTGCAACGGACGTGCCCGATACCATTACGCAGATCAGGGTTGGCGATTTCGTCATTCCGGTCACGGCTGCAGGTGAGCTATGGCTCTATGTCAGCCTGGACCGGCCGGAGAGATATGTCTCAGCAGGTCGCGTCCTCGCGCAGGATGGTATCGCTGCAGATGTGAAGGCCGCAATCGACGGCAGCATTGTCTTCGTCGGCACCTCGGCCGCCGGACTGCTGGACATCCGTGCAACCGCTCTTGGGCACGACGTACCCGGCGTGTCGCTGCACGCGCAGACGGTCGAGCAGATCCTTTCGGGGCGTTTTCTCGCCCGCCCGGACTGGGCCGACGGGCTCGAAATCCTCTCAATCGCCGTCGCAGGCAGCCTGCTTGTGTTGTTGACGACCTTCGTCAGCCCGGCCGTGGCGCTGGCGTGTGGCCTGCTGGTCACCGCTCTGGCGCTCGCTGCCTCATGGCTCGCCTTCCTTCATGGTGGGCTTCTGTTCGATCCCCTGGCGCCGATCTTCTTCGGTTCCATCACGCATTTCGCAGCGACGGCCTACCGCTTCCTGGTGACCGACAGGGAGCGGCGCGTCGTTCGGCGTGCATTCGGTCAATATCTCTCACCGTCATTGCTTTATCGCATCGAGCACACTCGGAACGCCCTGCGCCTCGGCGGCGACGACCGCGAACTGACGATTATGTTCGTCGACGTGCGCAATTTCACCGAGATCAGCGAGCGCCTGTCGCCGACCGAGGTGGTTCGCTTCCTCAACACGCTTCTCGACGCGCTGAGCCGCCATGTCGTCGACAGCGAGGGCACGCTCGACAAGTTCATTGGCGATTCGATCATGGCCTTCTGGAACGCCCCGGTCGACGTCACCGACCACCCCAGTAAGGCCGTTCGTGCTGCCTTGGCGATGCGCGAGACGCTCGTCCACCTGAACGAGCGCGATGCGTTCGGCTTCGGCGACAAGCGAAAGGTGGCGATCGGCGTAGGCATCCACTCGGGGATTGCCTGCGTCGGCAATATGGGCGCGGAAACGCATTTCAACTATTCGGCCGTCGGCGACGCGGTGAATGTGGCCGCGCGGATCGAAGCGGCCTGCAAGGATGTCGGTTTTGACATCCTCGTTTCCGAAACCACGGCGCAGCCGCTTGACCGTTTCGCAGTGCTCGACGCGGGGGCGTTGGCGCTGAAAGGCAGGAGCACGCGAAGCAGGGTTTTCGCCGTAGTCGGGGACGAGAGGCTTGCCGCCTCCGCTGCGTTCTTGGAACTGCAGCGCATTCACGGGCAGCTGCTCGAAGCTCTGCGCTTGCGTTCGCCCGAAGCGCGCCGGTTTCTAAGCATGGCGAAGCTGAAGGCGGCGGCACTCACCCCGGGACTTGGGGAGTTCTATCGTCGGATTTCACGTCGTGCCGAGCATTTTGCCGATGCGCCGGCAATAAGGGGGAAAGCTGGGGAGTGATGCGGGGTGGCGCAGGGGAAGACCGCGTTCTCACTTCCCTTACAACGCCGTGCGTCCTTCAGGTTGCACAAAGGACGCTGCAAGGCTTCGAATCGAAAGTGGTTCCGTTTTATCGGGCCGATGCGCTAGCCGGGCCTATCGGGCCGGTCCGGTCTGTCGGGTCGGTCTGGTCTGTCTGGTCGATCAAAACCGCGCGGATGGTCAGGCCGGTCGGGGCGATCAGGCCGATCCGGCCTGTCTGGCTTGTTCGGTTTGTGCGGCTTGTCCGGCTTGTCGGGCTTATCGGGCTTATCGGGCTTATGAGGCTTGTCCGGACGATCGGGCTTATGAGGCCTGGGCTTGCGCGGCTTTTCAGGCGTCTCGGGTTCCGTCGCTACAGGCGGCCGGTTGGGCACCCTATCGGGCCGGATTTCCAGGGCCGCGGCAAGCCCGCAGCTGCTGCCGCTCCAGCCGGATGAAAGTCGTTGCTGGCCCGAGAGGAACGGCAATGCCCGCTGGTTGCCGAGTATCCGGAGCGTGTCCCGATTGACCGGGCGGGTGTCCGACATCGTGCCGTTCGGTTTCGCGACCACGCAATCGCAGCGCCGTGTCAATTGCCGGCAGCCGCCGCGGCCGCAAAAATCCGCCGCACCCGACAGCAGCACCACGGCCGTCGTGCCGTCGCCGCCGACATAGAAGTCGAATACGGTGCCACGAACGCCGATCGTTCCCGCCGGCGTCAAGATGCGATAGGCGGAGTGTCGGGAGTTGCCGCTGATCCAGCGGAACGTTCCTTTGGCTGCCGCGATGGTCAGCTTCTGCACGGTCTTGGAGTCGTCGAAGACGAACCGGTCGATCACGACGGAGGAGCCGGCGCCGACCGCGAGCTTGCTGCCGTCCCTAAAGACGAACTGGCCGAGCCCGGATCTGGACGTCGATATCCGCTCGTCGCGGTGGACCGCGTCCTGCACGGCCAGCGGTCCGGCCGCGCCTCTGACTTCGGTCTTGATACGAACCGCTCGGCCTACCGGTTCGGCGGCGCCGGCCGGAGGGGAACCAGCAAGCGCGAAACTTACCGCGACAATTACGGCACGACGCAGATACGACATCGCACCCTCCGCCGTGACCTCTCTACGGGCCGCGGACATGATCGGTAGGCGGAACCCGCGTTTTCACCGCGTCAGCTCCACGGCGTGCTTTTACCATGCGGCGGGAATGTGTGTCTGCTCACCCGTTGTGAGTAGCCACGCTACCGCATCGGCCCGAAAATCGTTTCGAAAGAACGATACGTAATTCAAAAAGTTACAGGTCCCTTGCGCGTCCAGAAGGACGCACCGCGCTGTAGGGCATCTGGCGCAATTCGCGGGTAACGCGTCGCAGGGCGTCGATTGACATCGCAGCCAGGGCTTCATAATTAACGGGAATTGGATGGTTTCCTCGCGCCGGGCCGGTGCGAGGGAGTAAATGGGAATGCGGCGGGGCGGACCCACACCGGGCGCCCTTATCGCAGCCGACCCCGCGACTGTAGAACGGTCAGGGGCCGCCATCGGGTATGCCGATCCTCTCTTCGATGGACTGCATGGGGCAGTTCACCGCGGAGCGGTGGCGTGCCGGAAAAGCCACTGGTGTGGCATCGTGATCAGCCGGGCAGGACGCCTCTTCTTCTACGAATCGTCCGCCTTTCACGAAGCCGCAAGCACTGGGAAGGTGAGGCGGCCCCGTTCGGGTCCAGGCATTATCGTGCTGTTGCGTGCGCGATGCTTGGCTCGTGACGCCGTGAGCCAGGAGACCTGCCATCCGTCAGGGCATCCCGCCCGAGGGGAGTTGTCCCCGATGCCAGCACGGAGGTTGTCGTGGCTTTCAGATTTTTCCATCCCGTGGCCCGCGGGCGCCTGCGCATTCCTTTCTGCCTCGGTCATTCGTGAACTGAGGCTTTTCACATGACCCTCTCCAATGTCGGCCCGACGCTCGTGCTCGGCGGCGCCCGCTCCGGCAAGTCCGGCTTTGCCGAAAGACTTGTCGAAGGAAGCGGGCTGTCGATGCACTATGTCGCGACCGGTCGCGCATTCGACGAGGAGATGCGCGAGCGCATCGCGCATCACCGGGCGGCGCGGCAGGGCAAAGGCTGGACGACCCATGAGGAGCCGCTCGACCTCGTCGGCCTGCTTGCGCGGATCGACGCAAAGGAGCGCGCTATCCTCGTCGATTGTCTGACGCTGTGGGTCACGAATTTGATGATGGAGGGGCACGACATGGCAGCGGAGTTTACGGCTCTTGCCGCCTTCCTGCCGACCGCACGGGCCCGTCTCGTCTTCGTTTCCAATGAGGTCGGTCTCGGCATCGTCCCGGAAAACCGGATGGCGCGCGAATTTCGCGACCATGCCGGCCGGCTACACCAGATCGTCGCGGAGAAATCCGCCGAAGTTTATTTCGTCGCGGCGGGACTGCCGCTGAAAATGAAGGGTTGATCCATGACACTCGCGAAGGCCCAACAGGGCAAGATCCCGGCCACCGTCATCACCGGCTTTCTCGGCGCCGGCAAGACGACGATGATCCGCAACCTCCTGCAGAACGCTGACGGCAAGCGCATCGCGCTCATCATCAACGAATTCGGCGACCTCGGGGTCGATGGTGACGTCTTGAAGGGCTGCGGTGCGGAGGCCTGCTCCGAGGAGGACATCATCGAGCTCACCAATGGCTGCATCTGCTGCACCGTCGCGGACGACTTCATCCCGACGATGACGAAGCTGCTCGAGCGCGAGAACCGCCCGGACCATATCGTCATCGAAACCTCGGGTCTCGCGCTGCCGCAGCCGCTCGTAGCCGCCTTCAACTGGCCGGATATCCGCAGCGAGGTGACGGTCGACGGTGTCGTCACCGTCGTCGACAGTGCCGCGGTCGCCGCCGGCCGCTTTGCCGACGATCACGACAAGGTCGACGCGTTGCGCGTCAATGACGAAAACCTCGACCATGAAAGCCCGCTCGAGGAGCTTTTCGAGGACCAGCTGACCGCCGCCGACCTCATCGTCCTCAACAAGACCGACCTGATAGACGTCGAGGGGCTGAAGGCCGTGCGCGAGGAGGTAGCCTCCCGTATCAGCCGCAAGCCGACGATGATCGAGGCGAGGAACGGCGAGGTCGCCGCCGCCATCCTGCTCGGCCTCGGCGTCGGCACGGAGGACGAAATCGCCAATCGCAAGTCGCATCACGAAATGGAGCACGAGGCAGGCGAGGAGCACGATCACGACGAATTCGACAGCTTCGTCGTCGAACTCGGCGCGGTTGCGGATCCGGCCGGGTTCATCGAGCGGCTGAAGGGCGTCATCGCCGAGCACGACGTGTTGCGCCTTAAGGGCTTTGCCGATGTGCCCGGCAAGCCGATGCGCCTGCTGATCCAGGCCGTCGGCAGCCGCATCGATCAATATTACGACCGCGCCTGGGCGCCGGGGGAAACCCGCGGTACGCGCCTCGTCGTTATCGGTCTGCACGACATGGACGAAGCGGCGGTGCGCGCGGCGATTGCGGCGCTCGCGTGAGGTGGTGGGTTTAGACATGAAATACCCCTCCTCTTGCAAGAGGTACCGCTTCCCAACCCCTCCCCACGAGGGGGAGGGGCTTACGTTGCCGCGCCGCCTCTACCCCCGTCAAAAACGGCTAAGTCAGGCTGAGAGGCCGAAAGCGGGCAGGCAAGGGCCGCAGGCGCTTAGCCCTGCCCCCTTGTGGGGAGGGGTTGGGGAGGGGTCCTTCTTGGCAGGTGTCGTGCAGGGGTTTGAGGAGTTCCCATGCACCTCCTTCTAGCCCAGAAAGGCACGATCGCCGACGGTAACGAAGCGATCGATCTCGGCCAGAGCCCGGCCGATATCCTGTTTCTCTCGGCCGCCGACACGGAGATTGCCTCGATCGCCGCCGCCCATCGGCAGCGATCGGGCGCGAAGAGCCTGCGCATCGCCAGCCTTATGAACCTCATGCATCCGATGTCCGTCGACACCTATGTCGAGCGGACGGCACGGCATGCCAAGCTGATCGTCGTCCGTCCCCTCGGTGGCGCCAGCTATTTCCGCTACGTGCTCGAGGCGCTGTACGCGGCCGCGATCGCGAACAAGTTCCAGATCGCCGTGGTCCCCGGCGACGACAAGCCCGATCTGGGCCTCGAGCCTTACTCGACCGTTTCGGCGGAGGACCGGGAGCGCCTCTGGGCCTATTTCACCGAAGGCGGTGCGGACAATGCCCACCTCTTCCTGGACTATGCCGAGGCGCTGATCGATGGCGGCGAGAAGCCGGAACCCGCGCGGCCCTTGCTCAAGGCCGGCATCTGGTGGCCGGGGGCGGGGGTGGTCGGGGTCGGTGAGTGGATGCGGCTTGTGGGAGAGGGGGCTACCGCCCCGCAAACGGAAAGCCCGCCGACCATCGCCATCTGCTTCTACCGTGCGCTTGTGCAAAGCGGCGAAACCAAACCTGTCGAAGCGCTGATCGAAGCGCTCGCCGCCGAGGGCATGCGGCCTTTGCCGGTCTTCGTCTCCAGCCTCAAGGACCCGGTCTCGATCGGCACGCTCGAGGCGATCTTTGCGGAGGCCGCGCCCGATGTCGTGATGAACGCCACCGGCTTCGCCGTCTCGGCGCCCGGCGCCGATCGCCAGCCGACGGTGCTCGAATCGACCGGGGCGCCGGTCTTGCAGGTGATCTTTTCCGGCTCGTCGCGCGAGGCCTGGGAAGCCTCGCCGCAGGGGCTGATGGCGCGCGACCTCGGCATGAATGTCGCGCTGCCGGAGGTCGATGGGCGCATCCTTTCCCGCGCCGTCTCCTTCAAGGCGGCATCGGTCTACGACGCTCTGGTCGAAGCCAATATCGTCGGCCATGAGCCGCTTGCCGATCGCGTCCGCTTCGCCACCCGGCTCGCAGCCAATTGGGCGAAACTGCGTCATGCGCGACCTGAGGCGCGCCGGATCGCCATCGTCATGGCCAATTACCCGAACCGGGACGGCCGACTCGGCAACGGCGTCGGCCTCGACACACCGGCCGGCACGATCCAGGTGTTGAAGGCGATGGCGGCTGAGGGCTATCCGGTCGGCGAATTGCCCGAAGACGGCGACGCGCTGATGCGCTTCCTGATGGCCGGGCCGACCAATGCGGCGAGCCGCGACCGGGAAATCCGCGAAATCATTTCCTTGAGTCAATACAAGGATTTCTTCGCGTCTCTTCCGAAAAAGATTCAAGAGGAGGTGGCGGAGCGCTGGGGCGCGCCCGAGGCCGATCCCTTCATCCTCGATGGTGCCTTCGCGCTTCCGCTCGCCCGTCTCGGCGAGGTCCTGGTCGGCATACAGCCGGCGCGCGGCTACAATATCGATCCGAAGGAGACCTATCACGCCCCCGACCTCGTGCCGCCGCACGGCTACATCGCCTTCTATGCCTATCTGCGGCAGGTCTTCGGTGCCGACGCGATCGTCCACATGGGCAAGCACGGCAATCTCGAATGGCTCCCCGGCAAGGCGCTGGCCTTATCCGATGCCTGCTACCCCGAAGCGGTTTTCGGCCCGACGCCGCATCTCTATCCCTTCATCGTCAACGATCCGGGCGAAGGCACGCAGGCCAAGCGCCGCACGAGCGCCGTCATCATCGACCACCTGACGCCGCCTTTGACTCGGGCGGAATCCTACGGCCCGCTCAAGGACCTGGAGGCGCTGGTCGACGAATATTACGAGGCCGCCGGCGGCGATCCGCGCCGCCTGCGCCTGCTCAGCCGCCAAATCCTCGACCTCGTGCGGGACATCGGCCTCGATCAAGACGCCGGGATCGAGAAGCGCGACAGCGACGAGAAGGCGCTGGAAAAACTCGACGCCTATCTCTGCGATCTGAAAGAAATGCAGATCCGTGATGGGCTGCACATCTTCGGCGTGGCGCCGGAGGGGCGGCTGTTGGCCGACCTCACCGTGGCGCTTGCGCGCGTGCCGCGCGGCTTGGGCGAGGGCGGAGATCAGAGCCTGCAGCGGGCGATTGCGTTGGATTCGGGATTGGGGCGTGGTGCGCAAGTAACTCCTTCTCAGCCGAAACCCTTCGACCCCCTCGACTGCATCCACTCCGCGCCCTGGACCGGCCCCAAGCCCGACCTTCTCGCCACCGTCTCGGACGCGCCCTGGCGCACCGCCGGCGATACCGTCGAGCGCATCGAGCTGCTTGCGACCAGACTCGTTTCCGGCGAAGTTGCCTCCCCGGACGGCTGGGCCAACACGCGCGCAGTCCTTGACGAAATCGAGACCCGCCTCAAACCCTCGATCGAAGGCTCGGGCGCAGCCGAGATCAAAGGCCTGCTTACCGGTCTCGATGGCCGCTTCGTTCCGCCCGGTCCCTCCGGCGCGCCGACGCGCGGGCGTCCCGACGTGCTGCCGACAGGGCGTAACTTTTACTCCGTCGACAGCCGCGCCGTTCCAACGCCGGCGGCCTATGAGCTCGGTAAGAAGTCCGCCGAACTGCTCATCCGCCGTTATCTGCAGGACCACGGCGAATGGCCGACCTCCTTTGGGCTCACCGCCTGGGGCACCTCCAACATGCGAACCGGCGGCGACGACATCGCCCAGGCGCTCGCGCTGATCGGTGCCAAGCCTCTCTGGGACATGGCCTCGCGTCGCGTGACCGGCTATGAGATCGTGCCGCTCGCCGTGCTTGGCCGCCCGCGCGTTGACGTCACTTTGCGCATCTCCGGCTTCTTCCGCGACGCGTTTCCGGAACAGATCGCGCTCTTTGACAAAGCGATCCGCGCGATTGGAGCGCTGGACGAAGACGATGCCGACAACGTGATCGCCGCCCGCATGCGCGGGGAAGCCCGGCGGCTGGAAGAGAATGGCATCGAGCCGAAGGAGGCGGTGCGACGCGCATCCTACCGCGTCTTCGGTGCCAAGCCGGGCGCCTACGGTGCGGGCCTGCAGGCGCTGATCGACGAAAAGAGCTGGGAAAGGCGCGGCGATCTCGCCGAGGCCTATCTGACCTGGGGCGGCTATGCCTATGGGGCCGGAGAGGACGGCCGGGCAGAGCGTGGGCTCCTCGAACAACGTCTTCGCTCGATCGAGGCGGTCGTCCAGAACCAGGACAATCGCGAGCACGATCTGCTCGACAGCGACGATTATTACCAGTTCGAAGGCGGCATGAGCGCCGCCGCCGAGCATTTGAGCGGAACGCGTCCGGCGATCTACCACAACGACCATTCGCGACCGGAAAAGCCGGTGATCCGCTCGCTGGAAGAGGAGATCGGCCGGGTAGTGCGCGCCCGCGTCGTCAACCCGAAATGGATCGACGGCGTTATGCGCCACGGTTACAAGGGTGCCTTCGAGATCGCCGCGACCGTCGACTACATGTTTGCCTTCGCTGCGACCACCGGAGCGGTGCGCGATCATCACTTCGAAGCGGCTTACCGCGCCTATATTGCGGACGAGAAAGTGCTCGAGTTTCTGCGCGAGAAGAATCCGGCAGCCCTTGCCGAAATGTCGGAGCGGCTTCTGGAGGCGATCGATCGCGGTCTTTGGAGCCCGCGCTCCAATTCGGCACGATTTGAATTGAGCGGCCTTGCCGCAAACGAACAGGGAGAGAGATCATGAGCGACGAGACGACGAACGACCCGACGGCCGAGAAGGACGATGCCCGCCATGCCATGAAGATGGCGAAGAAGAAGACCGCGCGTGAGAAAATCATGGCGACGAAGACCGACGAAAAGGGTCTCGTCATCGTCCATACAGGCAAGGGCAAGGGCAAGTCGACCGCCGGTTTCGGCATGATCTTCCGCCATATCGCCCATGGCATGCCCTGCGCCGTCGTGCAGTTCATCAAGGGTGCCATGCAGACCGGCGAGCGCGACCTGATCGAGAAGCATTTCAGCGACCTCTGCCAGTTCTACACGCTTGGCGAAGGCTTCACCTGGGAAACGCAGGATCGAGCCCGCGACGTGGCGATGGCAGAGAAGGCCTGGGAAAAGGCCAAGGACCTAATCCGGGATGAGCGCAACTCCATGGTGCTGCTCGATGAGATCAACATCGCATTGCGCTATGATTACATCGACATCGCCGAGGTGGTCCGGTTCCTGAAAGAAGAGAAGCCGCACATGACCCATGTGGTCCTGACCGGCCGCAATGCCAAGGAAGATTTGATCGAAATCGCCGATCTCGTGACGGAGATGGAACTCGTGAAGCATCCCTTCCGCTCGGGCATCAAGGCGCAGAAGGGGGTCGAGTTCTGAACGGACCGCGGCATCGGGGACTCTTGCCGGATTCGCGTTTGCCGTCGCAGGGATCGCCGATTGCCGAAGCCTCCGTCCGCTCTCACATTCCGAGCCAAATTCTCAGCGGATGCGCGGAATCCGCAAGCAGCCGGATTGCCAGAGCGATCGAGACAATGACCAGCAGCGGCTTGATGATCTTGGCGCCCTTGGCCATCGCATAGCGCGAGCCGAGTTGGGCGCCGAGGAACTGGCCGACGCCCATCATCAGCCCGACCTTCCAGAGCACGACGCCGTTGAGCACGAAGACGATGAAGGCGCCGATGTTGGAGCCGAAGTTCAGGAATTTCGTGTGCGCCGTCGCCTTGAGGATGCCGTAGCCCGCGAGCGAGACGAAGCCGAGCATGAAGAAGGAGCCGGTGCCGGGACCGAAGACGCCGTCATAGAAGCCGATCAGCGGCACGAAGGTGAGGGTGAAGAGAAATGCCGAGATGCGGCGGTGTCTTTCGACGTCGCCGACATTCGGCTTCAGGCCGAAATAAATGGCAATCGCGATCAGGAGGAACGGCAGCACGCCCTTGAGCGCGTCGGCCGGAATAACCGTCGCGAGAATCGCGCCGAAGATCGAGCCCAGTGCCGACATCAGCGCCATCGGCAATTGTTCCTTGAGATCCACATGCCCGTGCCGCGCATAGGAAAGGCTTGCCGAGCCAGAGCCGAAGAGCGATTGCAGCTTGTTGGTGCCGAGTGTCTCGAGCGGCGGAATGCCGGCGATCAGCATGGCCGGAATGGAGATCATGCCGCCGCCGCCGGCAATCGAATCGATGAAGCCGGCGAGAAAGCCTGCGACGAAGAGAAAAACGAGAAGGTGGAAGGCGAGGTCGGACACGGGAGACTCGAAGGGAATGGCAGCTCTTGATCCGCCTTGTGTCAGACGCGGCGTGCAAATGCAAAGGGAAGGGTGATTTGGTGCGAGAATCCCTTGCTGTTGCCCGGTCGCCCCTCATCCCGCTGCCGCGACCTTCTCTCCGCAAGGCGGGGAGAAGGGACTCGTGGCACCGCCTCGCGCTTCGCGACCAACGGCACCGTCGGCGGCGGGCACGTTCCTCTCCCCGCGAGCGGCGCGTGCGGGGAGAGGGTTGGGGTGAGGGGCAGATCCGAATTCTCCGACTACGCCGTTAACGACGCGCCGATGACGCAATCCGGTTTGACCGGCCGGATGGCCTTCGGTACATATACCGATCATGCGACGGCGTCCGCGGAGGCGGACTGAAAGAGCGTCCGGTGCGGCCGACCCATGCAGGGGGCCCGATCCGGTGCTGTCCAGACCGGTGCGGGCATTCGCCCAGGCCGGCGCTTCGTATGGAACGCCGACCGCTGCATCGGGCCGTGGAGCCGAAAATATCCCGTGCAGCAATCAACCGAGTTTGCAGCTTGCCTGTCGAGACGGGCCGCCGCTGCAGGGAGCCGCACCGCATGCCTTCGGCCGAGGGACCAGCCGTCACCAATGGAAAGCTCGTGCTTGGTCTCGGCTGTGAGCGCCACACGGCGCTCGAGGAAGTGGTCGCGCTTGCGGAACGGGCGCTTGCAGAGGCGGATGCCGGCGGGAGCGAGCTCGCTCTCATCGCCTCGCTCGATGCGCGTTCGGAGGAACCCGCCATTCTTGCCGCCGCGCGGCACTTCGCCGTGCCGATTCGATTCTTCGATGCAGCGACGCTCGAGGCGGAGGCGGACCGGTTGCAAAATCCATCCGAGATCGTCTTCGCACATACCGGCTGCCACGGCGTGGCGGAAGGGGCAGCCCTTGCCGGCGCCGGGCCGGATGCGGTCCTGATCGTGCCGAAGATCCGCTCGGCGCGGGCGACAGCGGCGATCGCCGGGGCGGTTTCCAATGAAATCGCGACCGGCCAGCGAGGAGCGGAATGATGGCGTCAAGGTCGATCCCCCTCTGGGGGGGTGCCATGCTTCGTTTGGTCGGGGATAAAAGACGATGACGGAAGCGCTATTCGCCGGCCTGCCCGAGCTCGAACCGGGGACCGTGTGGCTGGTCGGCGCCGGCCCTGGCGATCCCGGTCTGCTGACGCTGCACGCCGCCAATGCGCTCAGGCAGGCTGATGTCATCGTTCATGACGCTCTCGTCAATGGCGATTGCCTGAAGCTCGCGAAGCCCGGCGCTACACTCGAATTCGCGGGAAAGCGCGGTGGCAAGCCTTCGCCGAAGCAGCGCGATATTTCGCTGCGGCTCGTCGAGCTGGCGCGTGAGGGGCAGCGCGTGCTGCGGCTGAAGGGCGGCGATCCCTTTGTATTCGGCCGTGGCGGCGAGGAGGCCTTGACGCTGGTCGAGCATGGAATTCCCTTCCGCATCGTCCCGGGCATCACCGCCGGCATCGGCGGTCTCGCCTATGCCGGCATTCCGGTTACCCACAGGGAAGTGAACCATGCGGTTACTTTCCTCACCGGCCATGATTCCTCCGGCGTCGTGCCGGACCGGATCAACTGGGAAGGCATCGCCAAGGGCTCGCCGGTCATCGTCATGTATATGGCGATGAAACATATCGGCCAGATTACCGCCAACCTCATGGCCGCCGGCCGCGCGCCGGACGAGCCGCTCGCCTTCGTCTGCAATGCGGCAACGCCGGAGCAGGTGGTGTTCGAAACCACGCTTGCGCGTGCCGAAGCCGATGTTGCGGCTTCGGGTCTCGAGCCGCCGGCGATCGTCGTCGTCGGCGAGGTCGTGCGGCTGCGCGCGTCGCTCGATTGGCGGGGCGCGCTCGATGGGCGTGTTCTTGTGACCGATCAGTTACCAAGTCGCCTCCGGAACCCGGCATGAGTGGACTTATGATTGCGGCGCCGAGCTCCGGCTCGGGCAAGACGACGGTGACGCTCGGGCTGATGCGGGCGCTCAGGAAGCGCGGCGTGAGGATCGCGCCCGGAAAGGCAGGGCCGGACTACATCGACCCCGCCTTTCATGCTGCAGCGAGCGGCGAGCCTTGCCTCAACTACGATCCATGGGCGATGCGGCGGGAGCTGCTTCTTGCCAATGCCGGACGCACGGTTGCCGACGGGCGCGCGCTTATCGTCGAGGCGATGATGGGGCTTTATGACGGCGCCGCCGACGGCAGCGGAACGCCGGCGGATCTCGCCGCGGCGCTCGGGCTTGCGGTGATTCTCGTTGTCGATTGCGCCCGCCTCTCCCATTCGGTAGCGGCCCTGGTGCGCGGCTATGCCGGCCACCGCGACGACATCACGGTCGCCGGTGTCATCCTCAACAGGGTCGGCAGCGACCGGCACGAGGCGATGCTGCGAAATGCGCTCGCCCGCATTTCGATACCGATCTTCGGCGTCATTCGCCAGGACCCCGCGCTCAAGCTGCCGGAACGCCATCTGGGTCTCGTCCAGGCGGGGGAGCATGGAGCACTCGAGGCCTTCTTCGACCATGCTGCCGCCACAATCGAGGCCGATTGCGATCTCGATGCCATTCTCGCCGCTGCCCAGCCCCTGCGATCGCAGACAGAGTCCGAACCCGCTGCGGTCAAGCCGCTTGGGCAACGAATCACCATTGCCCGCGATGTCGCCTTCGCCTTCGTTTACGAGCACCTCATCGCCGGCTGGCGCGGGCAGGGCGCCGAACTTTCCTTCTTCTCGCCACTTCAAGACGAAGCGCCGGACAGCGGGGCGGACGCGATCTATCTTCCCGGCGGCTATCCGGAACTGCACGCGGAACGCCTCGCCGACGCAACCAGCTTCCGCAGCGGCATGCGTTCTGCGGCGGAACGGGGCGTACGAATCTTCGGCGAATGCGGCGGCTATATGGCGCTCGGCGAGGGGCTGGTTGCGGCCGACGGCCGACGCCACGCGATGCTCGGTCTCCTGCCGCTCATCACCAGCTTCGCGGAGCGCAAACGGCATCTCGGCTATCGTCGCGTTACACCGTTCGACAACGCCTTCTTCGAAGGTCCCATGACGGCACACGAATTCCATTACGCGACCATTGTCTCGGAAGGTGCCGCCGAGCCCCTCTTTTCGGTGGCGGACGCGGTCGGGGAGGACCTCGGCCGGGCTGGCCTGCGCCTTTCAAACGTCGCCGGGTCCTTCATGCACCTCATCGACCGGCTGGAGGGGCCATGACGGCACCGATTATGCACGGCGGCGGGGTCAGCGTGGCTGCGAGGCTATTCGGCGGCGAGCCGGCGGATTGGCTCGATCTTTCGACCGGCATCAATCCGCGCCCGGTCGCCCTTCCCGAGATCGATCCGAGCGCCTGGCATCGGCTGCCGGACAAGCATCTGGAGGAGGCTGCGCGCGTTGCCGCAAGCCGCTACTACCGGGCAGGCGGGGTAATGCCGCTGCCAGTTCCTGGCACGCAGGCTGCGATCCAGTTGCTGCCGCGGCTTACGGCTTCTCAGAGCCGCGCCGCCATTTTCGCGCCGACCTACGGCGAATATGCCCGTGTGCTGCAGGCGGCCGGCATCATCGTCGATCTCGTGGAGACCGTCGATGAACTGACCGCTGCGCGCGCCATTGCCGTGGTCGTCAATCCGAACAACCCGACCGGGCGGCTTTTTCAGCGGGAGGAAATCCTGGCCATGGCCGAGGCGATGGCTTCGCACGGTGGCCTTCTCGTCGTCGACGAGGCCTTTGGCGATCTCTATCCGGAAGCGAGCGTGGCGCCCCATGTGGTGGATCACGACAACCTCGTCGTTTTCCGCTCTTTCGGAAAATTCTTCGGGCTTGCGGGATTGCGCCTTGGCTTCGTCGTTGCGCCGGCAGCCGTGCTGGAGTCCTTCCGCGATTGGCTAGGCCCATGGGCCGTTTCCGGCCCGGCGCTCGCTATTGCCGCGAAGCTGATGGAAGGCGATACCGAGGCGATCGCCAAACGCATCCTGGAGCGGAAGGCCGGGCTCGATGCGGTGTTGGAAGGGGCGGGGCTCGAGGTCATCGGCGGCGCGGGCCTGTTTGCGCTGGTAGACCATGATCGCGCCCATGATCTTCACGCGGCGCTTTGCGAAGCGCGTATCCTGACGCGCCAGTTCGACTACAATCCTCGTTGGCTTCGAATAGGTCTTGCTGCGGACGAGAATGGGGATCGCCGCCTCGCCGAGGCCTTGCAGGGGAC
>JAPSJG010000396.1 GCA_031178305.1 Sinorhizobium sp. | reverse complement strand
CCTGGTAATCGACCGTCGAGGTGGCCTGGCAGGTCGTGCCTGGGCCAGCCGCGCAGTCATTCTGCCCCTTTAGCGCGACGCCGTAACATTTCTCCTTGCCGGCTTCCATTGCCGCCTTGACTTCGGCCTCCGACAGCGGCGCGGCGACAGCGAAGGACGAGACAGCGGCTGCCACGGCACTTGCCAGCATTGCCGAGTTGATCGAGGATTTCATAGACATGACACTCTCCATGTTGATGGTCGTGGCGCATGCTTTCGGGCCACGCAAAGCCTCGTTCGTCGCCAATGGGAGATATGTTACATTGGCCGCCTACACGCTTTCGTGAGCATGAATTCGCAAGAGATCACCGCTATTTGGGTTGACTCGGCTCTAACGGGTGAGCCAGACCGCCGCGCAATGGAGATTGCCGCTCGCTCACAAGACGAGGAAAATTGCCGGCGGCCATGTAACAAAGCGGCGAAGGCCGGCGAATTGGGAGGAAAGACAAGTTGGACGACAGGGATCTCGCCCAGCTTTTCCGCGCCGCGCTGGAAGGCGATGAACGGGCCTATGGCGATTTCCTCCAGCAGGCCGCGGAGCTTGTCCGCGCCTGGGCCCGACGGCGAACGACGTTCGGCCGCCTGGACCCCGAAGATGTCGTCCAGGAAACCCTGCTGGCGGTCCATGTGAAGCGCCACACCTGGCGGACGGATGGCCCTGTGATGCCCTGGCTCTATGCGATTGCCAGGCACAAGCTGGTCGATGCCTTACGACGGCTGGGCCGGCAGCCGGGAATGGACATCGGCGAGCTGCAGGACGAGCTCGCCGCGGAGGAGGCGGAAACGGTCAGGGACTGGGAGATAGACCGCGCGCTCGAGGCGCTGACGCCCGGCCAGCGCTCGGTGGTGACCGCAATCTCGCTCGAAGGGCGCACGATAGCCGAGGCGGCGAGAAGCCTCGATATGATGGAAACGGCAGTTCGCGTCGCGCTCCATCGCGGCCTTGCCGCCATAGCCAAACGATTTGGACGCGACTGATATGGAGACACAGAAACTCATCAAGGCTCTTGCGGTAGACGCCCGGCGAAGCGGCATGTCGATGGCGTACGCCTGGTCGGTGGCGGGGTTCGCCGCCATTGCCGTGGCTGCGATCGTCTTCTTCCTCCTGCTCGGCGCAAGGACGGATATTGCCGATGCCGCGCAGACCGTTCGCTTCCTTTTCAAGTTCGTCGTCACGATTGCGCTTGCCGCGAGCGCTTTCACCCTCCTCCATGTGATGGCACGGCCGGAAGCGGATGTGCGCCGAACGCTTCCCCGTCTTGTTGTCGCACCAGCATTGCTTTTGGCGGCGATTGCCGCCGAACTCGCAGTGACGTCGCCGGACACATGGCCGGTAAGGCTCGTCGGAACGAACAGCCTGGTCTGCCTCACCTTCATTCCGCTGATCGGTATTGGGCCGCTCGCGCTGCTGCTCGCTGCACTGCGCCACGGCGCGCCTTCCCATCCCGCGCTTGCGGGCGCCGTCGCCGGTCTTACCGCCGGCGGCATCGCCGCAACCTTCTATGCCGCCCATTGCACGGACGATTCACCGCTGTTCGTGGCGACGTGGTACACGATCGCGATCGCCATGCTGGGGCTCGTCGGCGCACTCGCCGCGCGCCGCCTTGTCCGCTGGTAGCGAGCCTAGCGATAGCGGAATTTGCCGACGCGCCCACTCTTCCTGGATTGGTGGGCACGGCAACGACCCGTAGGAACAGAACACGCAGCAATCTCCTGCCTTGGGCGTGATCGATCGCCCGCAGCCTTCGCAAGCGTAGAAATGGAGGCAGGCATCGATGGGCATGGTTTCGGCCGATCGATGCCCGCAGTCCGGACAGGTCACGATCGAGATCAGTTCTGCCATTTGCGCGCCTCTACTGCATGTCTCCTTAAATCGACCTCGATTTAAGGACAAAGACATGCAGCGATTTGAAAGTGCTACAACGACCTTTGCGCCGTCTGATCAGACGCGCGGCGCCGTACGGCATGATAGCAAGCCGGCCGATGTCTGGCCACGTGGATCAAACCGCCTCGCCGCAGGCGCGGCGGAAGCGGCGCACGGTTTCGGCCATCCCATATTCCAGCGCATCCGCGGTCAGGCCATGGCCGATCGAGACTTCGGCGAGCGCGGGGATATGCTCGACCAGAAGCGGCAGGTTCGCGACCGTCAGATCGTGACCGGCGTTGACGGCAAGGCCGAGTTCGAGAGCAATTTCCGCCGTGCGGCCGAGCTCGCGGGCGATGCGCTCCGCCTTTTCCGGATCGTCGTAACAGCCGCCATAGGGGCCCGTATAAAGCTCGATCCGGTCCGCTCCCGTTTCCCTGGCGATCCTCAGGGCTTCCCGGTCGGGATCGCCATCGGCAAAGAGCGACACGCGAAAACCCTTCTTCTTCAGCCGGCCGACGACTAGTCCCAGCAGATCGTGGTTCTTGCGGAAGTCCCAGCCATGGTCGGACGTCGCCTGCGCCGGATCGTCGGGCACCAGGGTCACCTGCTCCGGCTCATGCTGCTCGACGAGTTCCAGGAAGGCCTCGTTCGGATAGCCTTCCATGTTGAATTCGGCGTCCGGGAATTCGTCGTCGATCAGATCGCGGATCGGCTGGAGATCGGAAAAGCGGATGTGCCGCTGGTCCGGACGCGGGTGCACGGTTAGCCCGCTCGCCCCCGCCGCAAGGGCGATGCGGCCGAGCCCGGTCACCGACGGCCAGGGAAGATCGCGCCGGTTGCGCAACATGGCGATGGCATTGAGATTGATGGAGAGTTTGGCGGGCATGTCGCAACTTTCACATACGAGCGCCCCAAGGCGGTTGCCGGAGCGAAGAATGACTACGCAGCCCTTCTACCGCAGATTTCGCCGGACCGGAATCGCCGGCTTCAGCTTTTGTCTGCGCGGCCACTTCTTTTGACAAAAGGCGGATAGGTTGATATCAACCTGCAGTGCAGGGCCTGACCAGGCCATCCGGGAGGAGAGTGATCATGACGAGTGAAACGAGACTGGTTCCCGCAACAGAGCTGGCGGCTGGAAATCGCGCCCGCTTTCCGAACGAGAGCGCCGAGTACCGACAGGCGCGCAACGCGCTTCTCGCCGAGGAGATTGAACTCAGGCGCCACATCGAACGGGTGGCCGAACAACGCCGGCAACTGCCCCCCGGCGGAGAGGTGACCAAGGTATACCGCTTCGAGGGCGAGGCCGGGCCGGTTACCCTAGCTGATCTTTTTGCCGACAAATCGACCCTCATCATCTACAGCTACATGTTCGGGCCGGAGCGCCAGAGACCCTGCCCGATGTGCACGTCATTGATGGCCTCCTGGGAAGGCAAGGTGCCGGACATAGAGCAGCGCGTCGCGTTGGCTATGGTTGCGCGTTCGCCAATCGAGCGTCTCGTGGAAGCCAAGAAGGCGCGCGGCTGGACGCAGTTGAAGGTTTATTCCGACAGCGACGGCAGCTTCACCCGCGACTATGTCAGCGCCGAGGATGCGGACGTTCCGGGCTACACGGTCTTCACCCGACGGAACGGCACGATACGGCATTTCTGGAGCGGCGAAATGAGCAGCGAGATGGCCGATCCCGGACAGGATCCACGCGACGCGCCGGATCCGGACCCTCTCTGGACACTTCTCGACACGACGCCCGAAGGTCGCGGCGCAGACTGGTATCCGAAACTGGAGTATTGAGCGGAACCGGATCGACGGGATAGCCCCGGACGCGGCCGGCGCGCCCTTTCTGCGCCATTCCTACTGCGCAATTCAGGAAAGCTGACTTTTGTGTCGCCAAAACCTGACAACCTCCAATTTTGAGTCTAAGTTTCGAATCAGGCTCAACTTAGCCGTTACTCGAACCCC
>JAPSJG010000395.1 GCA_031178305.1 Sinorhizobium sp. | reverse complement strand
GATTCGACTTTGGCAACCCCGGTCGCAACCCGGCCCGCAGGGCTCGGCGCGGATATCGTCATCCATTCGCTAACCAAGTTCATCAACGGCCATGGCGACGCGCTTGGCGGCATCGTCTGCGGAAACAAGGCGCTGGTGGAGAAAATCCGCTCCCGCGCCGGCGTCTATCTCGGCGCATCGCTCTCGGCGCAGAACGCCTGGCTGATCATGCGCGGCATCGACACGCTCTTCCCGCGGATCCGCACTATATCGCAATCGGCCGAGCGGCTGGCGGAATTCCTCTTGACGCATCCGATTGTCCGCTCCGTCACCTATCCGGGGCTCAAGACCCATCCGCAGCACGCGCTTGCCAAGCGCCAGATGCAGGTTTCCGGCGGCATGATTGCTTTCCAGACGACCTCGCCGCACATCGTCGCCGCTCGGCTCGCCGAGAAGCTGAAGGTTGTCCACTACGCCTTTTCTCTCGGCCACCAGCGCAGCATCGTCGTGCTCCTCGACACCGACGAGATGATGGCATCGACCTATGGGCTCGAAGGTGCGCAGCTCGAAGACTATCGCGCCTTTGCCGGAGACGGCGTCTTCCGCCTTTCGGTCGGCCTCGAAGCGATCGAGGACCTGATCGAGGATTTCGACCAGGCACTGCGGCCCTGAACCACGAGACGATAACAAGGGAAATTTGCGCACATGAAGAACATACGCGTCCTCGACGGCGGCATGAGCCGGGAACTGATTCGGCTGGGCGCCGAATTACGGCAGCCGGAGTGGTCGGCTCTGGCGCTGATCGAAACACCCGACATCGTGCGCCGGGTGCACGATGAGTTCATCGATGCCGGTGCGGACGTCGTGACGACCAACAGCTACGCCCTCGTGCCCTTCCATATCGGCGAGGAGCGCTTCCGTTCGGACGGCGCCTCGCTGATCGATCTTTCCGGCAGGCTGGCGCGCGCCGCAGCGGATGCCGAAACCGGGCGCAAGATCCTTGTCGCTGGCTCGCTTCCGCCGATCTTTGGCTCGTACGAGCCCGATCGCTTCGACCCCGGTCGGGTACAGGACTATCTCGCCGTGCTCGTGGAAAACCTGGCGCCCCATGTCGACGTCTGGCTGGGCGAGACGCTGAGTCTGATCGCGGAAGGGGAAGCCGTTCGCTTGGCCGTTGAAGGCACCGGCAAACCGTTCTGGATTTCCTTCACCCTGGCCGATGATGCAAAGGCACTCGATGGCGACCAACCCAGCCTTCGATCCGGTGAACCGGTGGCGGACGCAGCGGCCTGGGCGGTCGGGTCGGGCGCCGCCGCACTTCTCTTCAATTGCAGCCGGCCGGAGGCGATGGCGAAAGCGGTCGAGGTTGCCAAGCGCATCTTGCGCGAAAACGCTGCGAGGATCGAGATCGGGGTCTATGCCAACGCCTTCGAGGAAGACGAAGACGAGGGCGCAGCCAACGAGACCCTGCACGGCACGCGGGGCGATTTGACCGCGGAGCGCTATTCCGGCTTTGCCTGCGAGTGGGCCGACGTCGGCGCCACCCTCATCGGCGGCTGCTGCGGCATCGGCGCACAGCATATTCACCGGCTTGCATCGACCCTTAGATCACGATGATTTTAGGTCGGATCGATCTAATCTCACAGATTCACTCCACGAAGTTAGCGCGCGATGCGGACGGAAAACCGCGCACACTTTTCCTGATCCCGCACTAAGTGATTACCGCGATGGGCAGGCTCAGGCCTTGTGTTCGGAAAGGAGCCGGATGACCTCACCATCGGTCAGTTGCTCGAAGTCGCTGTAGAAATAGCCGATGGCGCCGAACATTCTCGGCTGGAGCGGGCATACGACCTCATCTGCCTCCTTTTTGATTTCCGCGACCGCGCTTGGCGGGGCGACCGGAACGGCGACGATGATTTTCGCCGGTTTTTTTGCCTTGAGCCCGATTACGGCGGCCTTGACCGTCGCGCCGGTCGCGATCCCGTCATCGATGATGATAATCACGCGTCCCTCGGTTTCTGGAGGCGGGCGATCGCCGAAATACAATTGCCGCCGACGCTCGATCTCGGCAAGTTCCCTTTGGCAGACTCCGTCGAACTCTGCGTCCGAGATGCCGGCAAGGCGGATCGTCTCCTCGTTGCGCACGACCGCCGGCTTGCTGCCGTCGATAACCGCGCCCATGGCGAGCTCCGGCTGCCAGGGGACGCCGATCTTGCGCACGAGCAAGAGGTCGAGCGGCGCGCCCAGATGGCTCGCGACCTCGGCCGCGACCGGCACGCCGCCGCGCGGCAGCGCGAGCACGATCACATCCTTGCCGCGATACTGATCGAGCGCCCTTGCCAGCTGCTGTCCCGCTTCCGAGCGATTGGAGTAACGCACGCAGCCCCCCTCCCTTACTGTTCCAGGCCCTTTCGAACGGAGTAGGCATCGAACCAGTCCGCCGCGGCCGCGATCACCGCATCGAATGCGCCCGGTTCCGAGAACAGATGCGTTGCGCCGGGAAGGACCTCCAGATTTTTTCGGGCCGGAAAGCGTCGCCAAAGCCGTCCGGTTCCTGTGGCGGCTCGAGCCGCTGCGATGCGCGCTCTTGCGGCGGACGAAGACTGCCCGGCAAGCCGTTAGGCGAAATCTCGACGTCAATCACATCCCGTCGGTCTGCGGCCATGGGATCGAACCTGGACATCCCGTTTGACAGCCAAGACAAGAATATAATCGCCAAATGGTTCCTTTTGATGTCGCTGCCGATCAATCGGGTGCTCCGGCGACAACCGTCGAAGCGCTCTCGTCAAAAGGCGCGCCTCTGGCTATATTCATCGGCCATGCCGACGGAAGCCTACAGCGTCGCGCGTCTTATCAGACGCAATCAGACGTGCAAGGGTCGCTGTAGCAGATCGTAGACCGCCGGCATAGGTTCGGGCGTCAGACCGTACCATTGATGCGGCCACGCCATCGGACGAGGTGTTGCGCAAGCGGTGTCAGGAAGGCGGTGCGACGATGATCGAGTTCAAAATGCCATCGCTCGCGGCCGACATGGGGGCTGCGTTGCTGGTCGAATGGTTCAAGCAGCCCGGCGACCGCGTCAGGCGCGGTGAAGTCATCGCGCTGGCAGAGACGCAGCAGGGCGCGGTCGAGATCGAAGCATTCGACGAAGGCGTCCTCGGCGAGCAGCGTGTCCAACCAGGGAGGGAAGTACCCGTCGGTACCGTTCTGGCGACGATCTTCAATCCCGATGAGCCGGCCCCGTCCCGCCGCGCCGCCAAGCCGAAGAAGATGGTCGCGGGCCGGCCCTATCAGCGGCGCGGTTCCAACCGCCTCCCGATTGCTCCGGCGCGTTCCACGCAGCGCGCGTCAGCCGCGTGGCAGCGCGGCCCGGGCATTCTGCCGCTCGAGTGCATGCCCTCGGGATTGTCGCCAGGCGCGGAGAACGCCATGGGATTTGCGCGAAGCCAGCCCCTCTATGAAAGGGAACCCGCCCGGGAAAAGGCGAAACGCGGCGGCCACTCCGCCCGCAGTCGCGACGCAATCCGGGAGGCGACTAATACGGCGCTGGTCCGCTCGCATCGCGATGTCCCACATTACTGGATCACACATGCAATCGACGCGACACCCCTTCTCGACTGGATGGAGGCTGAGAACGCCCGCCGCCCGGCCGAGGCGCAGCTCGTCTATATCGCTCTACTGATGAAGGCTGCAGCGCTGGCATTGGGGGAGGTACCGGAACTTAACGGACGCTACGAAGGCGGCGCCTTCCGGCCGGCCCCGGCCGTGCATATGGGGCTTGCGACGCCGTTGCACAGCGGCGGACAGGCTGCGCCGACTATCCGCGGTGCGAATTCAAAGAGCGTCGACGAACTTATGCGTGCAATCACGGACCTCGAGCGTCGCGCCCGACTGGGGCGGC
>JAPSJG010000394.1 GCA_031178305.1 Sinorhizobium sp. | reverse complement strand
AGTCGACGCTCCTGCGTGCGATCGCCGGGCTTGCGCCCCCAGGCGGGGGCACGATGCGGGTCGCGGGGCGGGAGCTTCGCGGCAGGGACCGCGACAAGGCATTCTACCGCGCGGTGCAAATGGTTTTCCAGGATCCGTACGGGTCGCTGCATCCGCGCCAGACGATCGACCGGCAGCTCATGGAGCCGCTCGCAATGCACGGCGTCCGCGATAGCGAGCGCCGTATCCTGAAAGCGCTCGACGAGGTAGGCCTGGGCTCCGGATTTCGGTTCCGTTATCCACATCAGCTTTCCGGCGGCCAGCGGCAGCGCGTGGCGATCGCGCGGGCCCTGATCCTCGAACCTTCGGTCCTGCTTCTCGACGAGCCGACTTCGGCGCTCGACGCGTCGGTGCAGGCGGAAGTGCTTAACCTGCTCGAGCAGGTGCGCCGCGACCGACATCTGACCTTCGTCATGGTCAGCCATGATCTCGGCGTCGTCACGCATATGTGCGACCGCCTGGCGGTGATGCAGGACGGGCGTGTGGTCGAGCGGCTTACCTCGGACGACCTCGTGGCCGGACGCATCGACGAGGATTATACGCGCAACCTGATGGTGGCGAGCAAAGGGTTCCGCCGCGGCCATGCGGAGCTGATAAGCTCATAAGCGCCGCCTCCCGACCTTAAGCGCAACGGCCTCACGCTCCCGTAGATGTGTAGGCGGCCACAACCGGCTTTGCTTGCCGGGGTTCGCACAAAGGGGCAGAATGGCCAGTTGCTGGGGCAATGGTTCACCTTGGGAGGAGCGAATCATGAACGATGTCAGCCTCACCGATCTGCATGGCGGAAAGACGGCGATCAGCGCCGAAGCGGTCGAAGCCCTCGCGAAGCGGCTGCGCGGCCGCGTGCTGAATGGGAGCGATCCGGAATATGACGAAGTGCGCACGATCTGGAATGCGATGATCGATCGCAGGCCGGGCCTGATCGTTCGCGGCGCCGGGGCTTCCGACGTGATCCATGCCGTCCGATTCGCGGCGGAGAACCAGTTGCTCCTCGCGGTGCGCGGCGGCGGACACAACATCGCCGGGAACGCCGTTTGCGAGGGCGGCCTGATGATCGATCTCTCGCCGATGAAATCGGTGCATGTGGATCCGACGACAAAGCGGGCATGGGTGGAGCCTGGCGCGACGCTCGCCGACGTCGACAAGGAGACCCAGGCTTTCGGCTTGGCGCTGCCGGTCGGCATCAATTCCACTACAGGCATTGCCGGCCTCACGCTTGGCGGCGGCTTCGGCTGGACCACCCGCAAATTCGGGTTGACGGTCGACAACCTGTTGTCTGCCGATGTGGTGACGGCGAATGGTGAGCTTGTGCGTGCAAGCCCGACGGAGCACCGCGACCTGTTCTGGGCGATCAGGGGCGGCGGCGGGAATTTTGGGATAGTCACCGCCTTTGAATTCGCCCTGCAGGAGCTCGGGCCGGAGGTTCTCTCGGGCCTCGTCGTGCATCCCTTCGCGGATGCGGAAAACGTGCTCAGGCAATACAGGCAGGCGCTCGAAGCCGCACCGGACGAACTCACCTGCTGGGTCGTGCTGCGCCAGGCGCCGCCGCTGCCGTTCATTCCGGCCGAATGGCACGGCAAGGAAGTTCTCGTGCTCGCCATGTGCTATTGCGGCGATCTCGTCGCCGGCGAGGAGGCGACGGCCGCCTTGCGCGCGATCGGTCGGCCGATTGCCGACGTCGTCAGCCCGCATTCCTTCGTCGCCTGGCAACAGGCCTTCGACCCGCTGCTCGCGCCGGGTGCGCGCAACTACTGGAAGAGCCATGATTTCATCGAGCTTTCCGATGCCGCGATCGGCATCCTGCTCGACGCTATACGGCAATTGCCGGGGCCGGAATGCGAAATCTTCATCAGCCATGTTGGTGGCGCGGCCGGGCGGATAGCGGCGGAGGAAACCGCCTTCCCGCAGCGCAATTCGCACTTCGTCATGAATGTGCACGCTCGCTGGCGCGAACCGGCAAAGGACCAGGGCTGCATCGGCTGGGCGCGACAAATCTTCGAGGCGGCGAAGCCCCATGCCGCCGGCACCGCTTACATCAACTTCATGCCTGAGGACGAGGTCGATCGGGTCGAGGCGGCCTATGGCGGCAATTACGGGCGGCTCGCCGAGGTCAAGCGGCGCTACGATCCTGAGAACCTCTTCCGCATGAACCAGAATGTGCAGCCGGTGGAAATACGCGGAGCGGCATGAGCGGAAAGGGACGGCCGCGATGCGATCGTCGAGCGGGAAGCGGGCGGGTGTCCCAACCGCATCCCGCTCAGCCTGTCGGATCAAACTCAAGGAGGAGATCAGATGTTGTCGATGCGATTGCCGGCGGTGGCCCTTGCCGTATTCATGACCTTGGGCTGGGCGAATATCGCAGCCGCCCAGGCGGCCGATGCGCCCCAGGAGCCGGAGCCCGCGCCGGAGGCGCCTCAGCAGCCGGCGGAAACGCCCGCGCCGGATCAGGATACGCAGGCCGATCAGCAGCAAGCGACGCCGCGCGATATGGCGCGACCGGACCGCATGGGCGTTCACGGCAGGATGATGAGGGGGCGTGGGCATATGATGAAGGTGATGTTCGCGATCGCTGATGCCGACGGCAACGACGCGCTCTCCTTTGAGGAGATCAGCACCATTCACAGGCGCATTTTCGACGCGATGGACGCCGACGGCAATGGCGAGGTCACGCAGGAGGAGGTCCAGACCTTCATGCGGGAATAGCGTCGGCTGAGCACCTGCATCTCGCCCGAACGCTGTGTTTCGGGCGAGATGCAGGGGACGCAGCAGCATCCATTCCGGGGGAACGAATGGGGGAATTTCAGCTGAAACGTGTCTATGAAGTGCCGGGGCCGGAGGACGGGACGCGCATACTCGTCGATCGGCTGTGGCCGCGCGGCATCGCCAAGGACAAGGCGCGGATCGACCTTTGGCTGAAGGAGATCGCGCCGAGCGACGCGCTGCGCAAGCGCTTCCATGGCAAGCCGGATGAATGGGACGCGTTCTGCGAAGCCTATGCCGCCGAGCTCCAGGGCGAGGCGGCGCAGGCGGCGGCAACCGAGGTTTTCAAATACCTGACGCAGGGTCCGGTGACGCTGCTCTATGCGGCGCGTGACGAAAGCCGCAACAATGCAGTTGTGCTGAAGGCATGGCTGCAACGGCGGGGAGAGGGTTTGCCGGGGTAAGCCGTTTGGCTGCACCGGATCGTGGGAGGAGCTCTTGGGCGATAGGCAGTGGAGCGTGGTCAAACCCCCTGCCGGCCATCTCTCCCACAAGGGGGGAGAAAACGAGCGGTTTGCCCCCTCACTCCAACCGAAACACTTCTTCAAGCGGAACGCTCAGGTGAGAGCGGACGGTGCCACACGGATTCTCCCTCCCTTGTGGGGGAGAGGGCAGGGTCTGACGCCGCGTCCGTCAGCATCCCACGCGGCGAATCGTTCTGATCCGGTGCAGCCGCGAATGCTCAGGCTGCGGCCATTTCGAAGCTCACGGCGCGGTCGCCGCTTTCATCCTTGATGCGGGTCGGCAGGCCGATGCGGTTGAGGACGTCGATGAAGGGCTTCGGCGGCAGTTCTTCGACATTCGCCATCTTCTTGACGTCCCACTCTCCGGTGGCGATCAGCATGGCCGCGGCAACCGGCGGCACGCCGGCCGTATAGGAGATGCCCTGAGAGCCGACCTCGTTATAGGCTTGCCTGTGGTCGGCGACGTTGTAGATGAAGACGGTGCGCTCCTTGCCTCCTTGATGCCCTTCACGAAGTCGCCGATGCAGGTCTTGCCTTCATATTCCGGCGCCAGCGATGCCGGGTCGGGCAGGCAGGCCTTGACCACCTTGAGCGGCACGACCTCCAGGCCCTCCGCCGTCT
>JAPSJG010000393.1 GCA_031178305.1 Sinorhizobium sp. | reverse complement strand
GTCCGTCGCGCAGCGATTGTTCCTGAACTCAATCAGGAAGCTGCCGGCGCCAATCAATGGTGAGAAAGCGATACTCGTTCGTGAACGCAACGCCGGCTTCGGGGCAAGAAGGCGCTACGCCGCCCGCATCGGCCGCCAGACACGCGTCGAGGCGAATACGTTGTGCGCTGAGATTCGCCAGAGCGGCGGCTCCTGTCTGGTCGTCAGGAACTGATCTGCAAGAACTTGGCCGTCCGCCTGAAGGATTTGAGGCGCTGTCTGAGTGCTCGGGCGCGGCGACGAAGTCCGCCGGAGAATATCCCTTGCGCGCTGTCCAAATGCGAAGACCGCCACCAGTACGGCAGCGGCCTTCCTATCCTCACGCAGCGGCGATCAGTCTTCGACGTCTGACGGCGGTTCGGCCACGATCGCTTCGCCAGCCGTGACGATCTCCTCGATTTCGTCTTCGCCTTCCGGCTCGCTGATCCGTTCGACCGACACGACCTTCTCATCCTTGGCGGTGGAGAAGATGGTGACGCCCTTGGTAGCTCGGCTTGCCAGGCGGATGTCGTGGACCGGCACGCGGATCAGCTGACCGCCATCCGAAACGAGCATGATCTGGTCGTTGTGCTCGATCGGGAAAGCGGCGACGAGCTCGCCGATTTCGGCCGTCTTCGAGGTATCGGTGGCGCGAATGCCCTTGCCGCCTCGGCCGGAAGTGCGGAAGTCATAGGAGGACGAGCGCTTGCCGAAGCCCTTTTCGGAGACCGTCAGCACGAATTGCTCGCGGGCCCTCAGCTCCTCGTAGCGTTCGTTGGAGAGTTCGCCGCCATTGGTGACCTCTTCGCCGACAAGCACGATCTCTTCGTCCTCACCGGTCGTGGCGCGACGCTCGGCGGCCGATCGCCTGAGATAGGCTGCCCGCTCCCACGGCTCCGCATCGACATGCGCAAGGATCGCCATGGAGATGATCCGGTCGCCATCGCCGAGCGAGATGCCGCGCACGCCGATCGAATTGCGGCCGGCAAAGACGCGCACGTCCGAGACCGGGAAACGGATGCATTGGCCGAGCGCGGTCGTCAGCACCACGTCGTCGAATTCGGTGCAGGTCTCGACCGAGAGGATCTCGTCGCCCTCCTCCTCGAGCTTCATCGCGATCTTGCCGTTGCGGTTGACCTGCACGAAGTCGGAAAGCTTGTTGCGGCGCACGGTGCCGCGCGTCGTCGAGAACATGACGTCCAGGTTTTCCCAAGTCGTCTCATCCTCGGGCAGCGGCATGATGGTCGTGATGCGCTCGCCGTGTTCCAGCGGAAGCATGTTGATCAGCGCCTTGCCGCGCGATTGCGGCGTACCAATCGGCAGCCGCCAGACCTTCTCCTTGTAGACGATGCCGCGCGAGGAGAAGAACAGAACCGGCGTATGGGTGTTTGCGACGAAGAGCCGCGTCACGAAATCCTCGTCGCGGGTCGCCATGCCGGAGCGCCCTTTGCCGCCGCGGCGCTGAGCGCGATAGGTCGTCAGCGGCACCCTCTTGATATAGCCGAGGTGCGACACGGTCACGACCATGTCCTCCCGGGCGATCAGATCTTCATCATCCATTTCCGGACCGCCATCGGCGATCTCGGTGCGGCGCGGCGTGCCGAATTCGTCGCGAACGGCAGCAAGCTCGTCTTTGACGATCTGCATGATCCGCAGCCGCGAGGAGAGGATCTCCAGGTAATCCTGGATCTCCTCGCCGATTTTGTTGAGCTCGTCGCCGATTTCGTCGCGGCCGAGTGCGGTCAGGCGTTGCAGACGCAGGTCGAGGATGGCACGGGCCTGTTCCCCGGAGAGATTGTAGGTGCCGTCCTCGTTGATCCGGTGGCGCGGATCGTCGATCAGCCGGATCAGCGCATCGACGTCATGGGCCGGCCAGCGACGCTCCATCAATTGCTCGCGGGCGCTCTGCGGGTCGGGTGCGTGGCGGATGAGCTTGATCACCTCGTCGATATTCGCGACCGCAATGGCCAGGCCGACCAAGACATGCGCCCGCTCGCGCGCCTTGCGCAGCAGGAACTTCGTTCGCCGGCTAACGACGTCCTCGCGGAACGAGACGAAGGCGCGCAGCATGTCGAGCAGCGTCATCTGTTCCGGCTTGCCGCCATTCAGCGCCACCATATTGCAGCCGAAGGAGGTCTGCAGCGGCGTGTAGCGATAGAGCTGGTTGAGGATGACCTCGGCGTTGGCGTCGCGCTTCAACTCGATGACGACGCGGTAGCCCTGGCGGTCGGATTCGTCACGGAGATCGGAGATGCCCTCGATGCGCTTCTCGCGCACGAGCTCGGCCATTTTCTCGATCATCGTCGCCTTGTTCACCTGGTACGGGATCTCGGTGATGATGATCTGTTCGCGGTCGCCGCGCATCGGCTCGATATGGGCACGGCCGCGCATGATGACGGAGCCGCGTCCGGTCTCATAAGCCTGGCGAATGCCGGCGCGGCCGAGGATCAGCGCGCCGGTCGGGAAGTCCGGACCGGGGATTATCTGCATCAGTTCCGGCAGTTCGATTGCCGGATCGTCGATCAGCGCGATGCAGCCGTTGATGACTTCGCCGAGATTGTGCGGCGGAATATTGGTCGCCATGCCGACGGCGATGCCGCCCGCGCCGTTGACGAGCAGGTTCGGGAATTTCGCTGGGACAACAACCGGCTCATGCAGGGTGCCGTCATAGTTATCGCGGAAATCGACCGTTTCCTTGTCGAGATCGTCGAGCAGCGAGTGCGCGGCCTTCTGCAGCCGGCATTCTGTGTAGCGCTCGGCCGCAGGCGGATCACCGTCGACCGAACCGAAATTGCCCTGGCCATCGATCAGCGGCAGTCTTAGCGACCAGTCCTGCGCCATACGTGCCAGCGCATCGTAGATCGCCATGTTGCCGTGCGGATGGTATTTACCCATCACGTCACCGGTGACGCGGGCGCATTTGACGTATTTCTTGTTCCAGTCGATGCCGAGCTCGCTCATCCCGTAGAGGATGCGCCGGTGAACCGGCTTCAGTCCGTCACGCACATCTGGAAGCGCGCGCGAGACGATCACGCTCATGGCGTAATCCAGATAGGACCGCTGCATTTCCTCGATAATGGAAATCGGCTCGATGCCTGGCGGATTTTTTCCGCCGCCGGGAGTGCTTTGTTCAGTCAATGTCGATCACGATCTTTGTTCAGAATCAGTCGGTTTTATATAGCCGAATGCGGCTTGAAGCGCCAATTTGGCGCAGGGTTTTGAACAGTCTTTCACCGCCAGAACAGGCTTTTCTGAGGCATTCACGCGCCGAGCGGACGGCCCGCTGCAGTTCCCGCACCCGAATTGCTTCACAAAACGTGCGCGTACTCATAGTTGCTGCGGCGAGCTTGCGCGCCTGAAGGCCTGAAACCTGCCGGCCTGCCGCAACGACTTTGAATTCCAGGCCGGTTTAAGCCATTACGCAGCCCTTGGCTAGCTGCCCCTTTCCAAGCACGTGTGGCTTGCCTAACAATGCGGCTCCACAACCGGGACCACCCGGGGAAATCCGTAAAGGGGGAGCGGATGTTCAATGCCGACCTGCTGATCAACGCGCTGACGACGCTGCTCGTGACGCTCGACCCGCCCGGTCTGGCGCCGATCTTCCTGAGCCTTACCGTCGGCCTCAGTCGCGAGCAGCGTTTCCAGGTCGCCACGCGCGGCTCGCTGATCGCCTTCTTCATCCTCGCGGCCTTCGCCCTTTTCGGCGACGGCATCCTCGGCCTGCTCGGCATCTCGATCGGTGCTTTCCGAATCGCCGGCGGACTCCTGCTCTTCTGGATCGCCTTCGAGATGATCTTCGAGCGGCGCCAGGAGCGGAAGGAGAAGACCGGCGAAACGGCGGTCACCAAGGATCACATTCATAACATC
>JAPSJG010000392.1 GCA_031178305.1 Sinorhizobium sp. | reverse complement strand
GAGACCCGCAGATAGGTAATCGCCCGGCCGAAAGGGTCGATCATCGGCGCGGTCGTCTCTGTGAGCTGTCGTGCTTTTGCGTGGTCTATGGTGGCGGTGTTCAATTCTCTTCTCCGGGGGCCTCCAATGTCGTGGGCGAAGGAGGTCGCGTCAAGGCGAATGCACCTTTAAACTGTTTCAAATTTCAGGAAAGCTATGCCAGAGCGATTTTCGTCCGGTCAATTCTGCTTTACTGAGGGCGGCATGAAAACGGAGCATGGATGATGAGCGATTTTTGGCCGATAGAATTGCGTGTATCGAAGGATCGCCAACGGCTCACCGTAACCTTCGACGACGGCGCCTCCTTCGAGCTTCCAGCTGAATTGCTGCGCGTACTTTCGCCTTCGGCCGAGGTGCAGGGGCACAGCCCAGGCCAGCGGGTCACCGTGCCTGGCAAGCGCGACGTCCGGATCATCTCGGTGCAGCCGACGGGGAATTATGCGGTGCGGATCGGTTTCGACGATTTCCACGACACTGGCATCTTCACCTGGACCTATCTCCGTGAGCTAGGCGAAAAGGGCGATGAGCTTTTCAAAGCCTATGAGAGCGAGCTTGCCGAGAAGGGCATGTCGCGCGACAGGGCCGAGAAACCCCGCTGATTGCTCCGGCGGGGCACGTTAGACCGTCTGACGAATTCAGGAAAGCTCGCGATCTTCCTTGAGCAGGATGGCGATCATCCGTTCCATCGACTCTGCGATCTTCATGCAGTCCTCGATTGGAGCTCCGCCATGCGAATCCTCGATCAGCGCTGTCTGAATCTCCATCGCCTCTTCGGTCAGTGTCCGTCCTGTGGGCGTCAGGGAGAGGCGCAGCACGCGCTTGTCCCTGGCGTCGCTCCGCCGCTCGATCAGCTCCCGCTTCTCGAGCTGAGGCAACAGCATGCTCATGTTGGAGCGGCCGACGAGCAATTTCCGGGCGAGCTCCTGCTGCGAGATTCCCTCAAAGCGATAGAGGTTGACCAGGATATCGAGGTGCGGCGGCTTGATGTCGAGATGGGCCAGCCGGCGCGTCAGCGTCTGCTGCATCAGCTGACAGGCGCGCGCCACGGCAATCCAGCTGCGAAAACGCGGGTGGTCCCAGGGAAAATGGTGATGCTCGCTACTCACTTGCCTTTTGTTCATCCTTGTACAATTATGTTCATGATTGAACATTATGGTGGATTTCACTATGGCATCCTTTGCGACCAAGGTCATCTCTCTCGCGCTGAAGGCCGTATCGGCGGCCTCGCCCGAAACGGCCGGCAAGATCGCGTTCCGGATTTTCTGCCGCACCCCGAGCCGCAAGCCGCAGAACGGCAAGGAGAGGGCAGCGCTTGCGGCGGCGGCGCCGATCGTGGCGAGGTCGCGAAAGGTGACGTTGTCCTTCGCCGGCGGCTGGTTCGTTGCCCGGCATTTCGAGCGGCTCGCGGGTGGCAAGGGGCCGCGCGTCCTGCTCGTGCACGGTTGGGGATCGCGCAGCGATTACCTCGCTACGATGATCCACCGCCTGCTTGCCGCCGGTTCGGAAGTGGTGGCGCTCGATTGGCCGGGCCACGGCGCCTCGCCAGGGCGTTCTCTGACAATGATGCAGGCGGTGAGGGCGGTCGACGCGGCCTGGCGGCATTTCGACGGCTTCGATGTGGGGATCGGTCATTCGTTCGGCGGCGCCAGCCTGGCTTGCGCGGCGGGAGCGGTGGTTTGCGACGTGCCGGCGCGTGTGCCGGAGAAGCTGGTGCTGATCGGCGCACCGAGCGAGATGAATTGGCTCGTTGAAGGATTCGGCAAGATGCTCGCGTTGTCGTCAGCGGCGCAGGCGGCATTCGAGGGCATGATCGAGCGGCTCTCCGGGCGGCCGATCGAGACCTTCGACGCGGCGCGTATCCTTGGCGGGCTGAGGGTACCGGTGCTGGTCATCCACGCCGAGGACGACAAGGAGGTCCCCGCCGACCATGCCCGCCGTTATGGCGCCGCCGGGCCGAACATCGGACTGCACTGGGCCAACGGCCTCGGGCACCGACGCATCGTTTCGGCACAGCCGGTCATCGAAAAGGTGACGTCATTCCTCGGCGAAAAGGAGAATGTAACGCGCCGCGCGCTGATCGCCTGATGCCGTCATCGCTCTGTCATGCTATCCATCGAACGTCAGGTTGGGCTCCGATCTGGCGCTGGAGCCGACCGAACCGCGCGGAGAGACAAATGACGATCATCAGGACAGTCGAGGAATTGCGGGCGCTCTACGGTGAAACGAGCGAGGCATCGGTCGCCAAGGTGACAACGGCTCTCACAGCCGATTACCTACGCATGATCGAGGCATCGCCCTTCGCCGCGCTTGCAACCGTCGGTCCGGAAGGTCTGGACTGTTCGCCGCGCGGCGACGAGCGCTCGGTCGTCCGTGTCGCCGACGACAGGACCGTGTTGGTGCCCGACTGGCGGGGCAACAACCGAGTCGATTCGCTTGCCAATATCATCCGCGATCCGCGGGTGGCGCTGCTTTTCCTCATTCCGGGCTCGAACACGACGATCCGCATCAACGGCAGGGCCGTGGTCAGTATTGATCCGGCGCTGGTGGAGTCCTTCGAGGTCGATGGCAGACACCCGCGCAGCGTCATCGTCGTCACGGTCGAGGAAGTTTATTTTCAGTGCGCCCGGGCACTCTTGCGGTCGCAACTGTGGAACCCCGAGCGTTTCGCGGATCCGCAGTCGCTGCCGACGCCGGGCGCCCTCCTGAAATCGGCAAAGGCCGATTTCAACAAAAACGCCTATGATCGCGAATGGCCAGGCCGCGCGGCAAAGACGATGTGGTAGGCTGAGACCGTGCCGGACGGTAGTGTCTGTCAGCGTGGATTCGCAACGCCGGAATGGCCCTCCAGCGCCGTCAGGATTCGGTGTGCGGCCTTGACGCGCGCCGGGATCGGGTAGTTTCTGTTGGCCAGGATTACGATGCCGATCTCCCTGGCGGGGACGAAGGCGGCATAGGCGCCGAAACCGCTTGTCGAGCCGGTTTTGTTGATCAGCACATCATCCCGCGGCGGCAGTGGCGGCGCGAGCTTCGTCGCCTTGTTCGGCTCGAAGGCCATTTGGCGGGAGTTGCCGGCAAGCAGTCGCTCCAGGTCCGTCGGGTACGGATACATCTCCCATCCGAGCCCCTGAATCATTTCGCCGACCCGGTAGTACCCGGTGAGCGTGGCGGTGATCGCATGTTGCAGCGTCCTATCCAGCTTTGCGCCGTTGAAGTTGGCCTCAACGAACTGGATCAAGTCGGAAGCGGTCGTTTTGATGCCATAGGCTTCCGAATCCAGGATGCCGGGCGTCACGCGAATTGGTCTGCCGTCTTTCGAATAGCCGTAGGCGTAGTCGGCCATCCTCTCTTGGGGAACCCGGATGAAGGTGCGCGAGAGGCCGAACATCGGCAGGAGCTTCCCTTCAATGAGATCCTCGAAGGGCTCGCCCATGCTTTTTGCCACCAGATGGCCGAAGAGACCTATGCTCGGGTTCGAATAGCGACGGTGCGTGCCGGGGGCATATTCGGGCCGCCACTTCTCGAAATAGGCGATCACATTCTCGTCAGTGACGCTATTCGGAAACTGCAGCGGCAGGCCGCCGGCCGTGTAGGTGCCGAGATCGAGAAGGCTGATCTCGTCGAAGCTGCTGCCGGAAAGGGCTGGCAGGTATTTGCTTGCATGGTCGGAGAGAGACAGGGCTCCGCTCTCCTGCGCGTAGCCCGCGAGGGTCGCCGTAAAGGTTTTGCTGATCGAGCCGATTTCGAAAAGCGTGTCGTCCGTCACCGCCTGATCGCTTTTCTGGGAAGCGACTCCATAGTTGAAGACGTATCGTTTCCCTTCGGCCGTGATCGCCACGGCCATGCCCGGAATCTTGTGTTC
>JAPSJG010000391.1 GCA_031178305.1 Sinorhizobium sp. | reverse complement strand
GGCGGAACCATGGAATAGGCCGGAATCTGCGAGCCGCTGTAGATTTCATTGGCAAGGAAATCGCGGTCGGTGGCCATCGAGAGCGCGCGGCGGACACGGACGTCGCTATAGGGCTCCTGCCGCGTATCGAAGGCATAGTAATAGGTGGCAAGCGTCGGCGAGACATGGACCTGATCGCCATAGGACCGGCGCAGGCGATCGAGCTGGTCGGCGGAGAAGTTATAGACGAGGTCCATCTCCTTCGCCTCGAAGCGGCGGACCGAGGCCGCCTGGTCGTCGATCGGATAGAAGATCACCTTGTCGAGCTTGACGTTGGCGGCATCCCAGTAATGCGTATTCTTCTCGACGGTCAGGCTGTCGTTCGGAACATGCGCGGTCAGGCGGAAGGCACCATTCGAGACCATGATGCCGGGCTTGACGAAATCGGCGCCGTTCTTCTCGACGCTCGCCTTGCTGACCGGAAGCGCGGTCTGGTGTGCAAGCAGTTCGAGGAAAAACGGGGTCGGGCGTTCGAGGGTGATCTCGAGCGTCTTCTCGTCCACCGCTTTCACGCCGATTTGGTCGACCGGCAGCTCGCCCTTGTTGACCTTTTCCGCATTCTTGATCGGGAAAAGGATGTTCGCATATTCGGCCGCCGTCCTGGGGTCCTCGACACGGCGGAACGAAAAGGCGAAGTCCTCGGCCGTGACCGGCGAGCCATCGGACCACTTTGCATCGGCGCGCAGCTTGAAGGTGTAGACGGTACCGTCGTCCGACAGATCCCAGGTCTCGGCGGCACCGGGCACGATTTTGCCGCCGGCGTCGTAGATGGTCAGGCCTTCATAGAGGTCCTTGAGAATGAATTCTTCGATATTGATAGAGGTATGCGCCTGATCGAGCGTCTGCGGCTCACCGGCATTGCCGCGGTGCAGCACCGTTTCGGCGAGCGCCGGGCTTGCGCCGATGAGTAGCGAACCGATGAGCGCGGCAGCGCTGAGCTTGAGTTTCAGTGAAGCCATTTTTCTTCTCCTTCCCCTCGTTATGATTGTGCGGATCGCAGGAGAGAAGTGCAATTTCGCGCCAAAGGCAAGGCGATTCCTGCACCCTGTTTTACATAATGAGCTCCTGATTATCGCAAAGGTTGCACTCTATTTGGCGAAATCCGGCGCGCCTTTTCGACTAGGTGCCGGTCAGGAATTATGCGCCGAGCATTGTCAACTGCAACGTTTTAGATGCGTCGAAAGTCGAAACGATAACTGCTGCGCAGGGCTGCAAAACGGTGTCATGCAAATGCCGGTGCCGCACTTTACGTAATATGCGGGCAAATTTGCCGGCTCTTTCGCAATCTTCTTGGCGGACCGGACTTTTAAGGACCGCACTCGGGTCCTGATGGCGAGAAAGGATGGCCCGCGCGCCTTGCGGCTCGACGAGCCTCAAAAAGCCGCTTCACCCGCACCCGTTTCGCCAGTCCGCCAACAACAACCACAACGCGACTATCGCAAATTCTGGCTGAGGCATTCCCAATCCACAGCAAATTCGGCTGACGCACGTCAATCAACCAAGCGGCCGTCTCCCGCGCCGGTTGCCAAATGACCTGCATCGATTATTGTGCCCCCGACTTTGGACAGAACGTTGGTTCGGGGGACCCGAGGGGTCAAGCCTGCTGCAAATGGACCGGCGAAGTTGGCCATACGCGCCTCTGCGGTCTCGTCCGCGCATCTCGTGGCGCCTGGAGTGGGCGCACCAGCATCAGGGAGATTTTCGAATGGCATTGATCACGTTGCGGCAACTGCTCGACCATGCAGCGGAGAACAATTACGCGCTGCCAGCCTTCAACGTGAACAATCTCGAATACATACAGGCAGTCATGCGCGCCGCCGATGCGACCGACTCTCCGGTGATCTTGCAGGCAAGCCGCGGTGCACGCGCCTATGCGGGCGACGCCTTCCTGCGCCACCTGATCCTCGGCGCAGCCGAGGAATATCCCCACATCCCGATCTGTCTTCATCTCGACCATGGCGACCAGCCGTCGACCTGCATTTCGGCGATCACCAACGGCTTCACCTCGGTGATGATGGACGGTTCGCTCGAAAAGGACGGCAAGACGGTGGCGAGCTATGAGTACAATGTCGCCGTCACCGCCGAGGTGGTGACGATCGCCCATGCGGCGGGCGTCTCCGTCGAAGGTGAGCTCGGCTGCCTCGGCAATCTCGAAACGGGTGCCGGCGACAAGGAGGACGGTCACGGCTTCGAAGGCAAGTTGTCGCGCGAGGAACTGCTGACCGATCCCGATCAGGCGCTCGATTTCGTCTCCCGGACCGGCGTCGATGCGCTGGCGGTGGCAATCGGCACAAGCCATGGTGCCTATAAGTTCACGCGCGAGCCGGACGGCGAGATCCTGTCGATCGAGACGATCGCCAAGATCAACAAAAGGCTGCCGAACACGCACCTCGTCATGCACGGTTCGTCCTCCGTGCCGGCCGATCTCCAGGAGCTGTTCAACGCCTATGGTGGCAAGATGAAAAAGACCTGGGGCGTGCCGGTGGCGGAAATCCAGAAGGCCATCCCGCTCGGCGTTCGCAAGGTCAATATTGACACCGACCTCCGGCTCGCCTTCACCGGGGAGATTCGCAAGCATCACCTGGAACACCCGGACAATTTCGATCCGCGCAACTATCTAAAGCCAGCGATCGCGCATATGACGGAGGTCTGCAAGGAGCGGTTCGAAGCATTCCGCGCGGCCGGTCAGGCCTCAAAGGTCCGCGTGCTGCGGCTGCCGGAAATGGCAAAGCGCTACGCGGTGGCCTAACCCATCGAACCCGAAAATCGGACCCGATTTCCGGTCAAAAACTTGCAGCGTCCTTTGTGCGTCCTGAGGGGGCGCACGGCGCTATAACCGCAATTTCAAGAGGCGTGATGCCGCGCTCCAACGAGGGCGCGGCATTCCTGTTTTGCGCCGCTATTGCTGACGCTCCGTCGGCGTTTCGTGTTCGTAGAGTTGGTCCATGCTGAGTGAGGCCACCGCCGCAAGCGGCGCTTGGCTCTTCACCTGCCCGCTGCCAAGGACAACAATGTCATCGCAGAAGGATATCGTGCTGCGATGATGGCTGATCACGATCGTCGTGCGCCGTCCGGCGCGCAGTTTCAGCGTCTCCACGATGGCTGCCTCCGATAGGCCATCGACAGCATTCGTGGCCTCGTCGAGGATCAGCACGGCCGGGTCGCGCACCATCGCCCTCGCAAGGGCGATGCGTTGCCGCTGCCCGGCCGAGAGGCTCGCCCCCCTGTAACCGACGATCGTCTGATAGCCGTCGGGCATCTGCTCCACGAAGCTGTGCGCCTCCGCAAGCTTCGCCGCCCGCTCCACCTCCGCAAAGCTCGCCTGTTGGCCATAGGTGATGTTTTCAAGAATGCTGCCATCGACCAGTTCCAGGTCCTGGCTGGCAAGGGCGATCTGGCGCCGCCATCCCACGGGTTCGATATCGCATAGCGGCACCCCGTCGATCAGAATCCGTCCGCCGTCGGGTTCGACGAACCGGCACAGGAGATTGACCACCGTGGTCTTGCCGGCGCCCGACCGGCCGATGATTGCCATCGAGCAACCGCCGCGGATCTCGAAGCTCGCCGAGCGCAGTACGACCGAGCGTCCGGACGCGGGGTACTGGAAGCTTACCCGGTCAAATTCGAGGCGCTGATGGAGTCCCTTGGCCGGAAAGCTGCTGATCTATTCACACATCAATCCATACGGCGCGTTCGACATTGACCTCGCCCGCCGGATCGATCTCGATATGAAAGCTGCTGCATGAATTGAAGCAGCCGGCAAAAACCGCTTAGGCGAAGGGCCGGCTCTGACTGAATTCAGGCTTGAGGCGGCAAGTGGGGCTCTTCTGAATTTTCATTGGGCGGCGGCTTTGCGAGGTTGCGAAAGTGGGCCCCTGC
>JAPSJG010000028.1:2982-16226 GCA_031178305.1 Sinorhizobium sp. | reverse complement strand
CTGGCGCGGCTGGCCGGTCTTGCACCCTCAGGAGTCATTTGCGAAGTGGCAAATGATGACGGCACGATGGCGCGCCTTCCTGAACTCAGACTTTTCGCCGAACGTCATGCACTGCGGCTCGTCACGATCAAGGACTTGGTTGCTTATATAGGCCGACAAGAAGCCAACCGTGAGTTGGTGCCTTCTGATTTCAGGTCGGTGGCATAGATGCTCGCTGGTTGCCTGCGTGTACGAATGCCTGTTCACCTGGGCAGTCTATGGAAGCGTTTTTCCTGATCAGATTTGCGACGATAACATCGCGCGTGCGGCCGTCAGAATACAAGAGGGCGCGGCGGGTTCATCAAATCAGGTGACGGTCTGCTTACCGCTGAATGCTGGGATCCTCGGCTGCCCACGAGCCACGGCATGATGCGAGTGCCCGCCGTAAGGCTGCCGTTGCGGGGCGAGACTTCCCGCCGCAACGGCGGGCCAAGTTATGACTTCATTCAGGCCGGCATCCGCAGCACGTCCGGGTGCTGAAGCGGGGCATCCTTGATCCAGATTTCAGCGCCTTCAGATCCGGTCATTGCTTCAAGCGGCTCGCCTGCGGGCAACCGGCCCCAACTCTGAGATTCAAGTTGCTCCCCCCGAAACGTGAGGCTGCCGGAGAGGACGAGGAACTCGAGCCCGCGGCTATTTTCAACTTTTATGGCCGAATCTGGCTGCCAGTGCTCAATAGAAACGCGTTCCTTCTCGTCTTCGAACAGGACGCGCGCTGCGTCGGCTCCCTGGCGCAAAGAGGCTGCCTCACCCTCGCTAGGTTGACGAACGATCTGGATGGTATCCCCCTCACGAAACTGCCATAGACGCACGAAGATCGTGCAGCCTTCTTTCGAAGCGGGCACATGCGAAGTGCCGGGCGGGTTTCGGAAATAGGTACCCGCTGGGTAGTCGCCGTGCTCGTCCTGGAACGTCCCCTCAAGCACGAGAATTTCCTCACCGCCGGCATGGACATGCCGCGGGAAGGCGCTTTCGGGCGCATAGCGCACGATTGAGGTCGCACGCGCGACTTCGCCGCCGATGCGATAGAGCATCCGGCGATCCACGCCCGCTGCGGGACTGGGAAGCCAGTCGAGTTTAGCCGAATGGACGATCACCGGTTTTGTCAGGTCTTCATTGATGCGCATTGATCTGGTCTCCCATTGTCAGGACGATCCGGAACTTCGCGTTACCGGACCTCGCCGCAGTTGAGTGTCTTTGCAAATTCGCGCCACCGCGGCTCGGGAACAGCCCAGCGGCTACCGAGTTTGGCTTCTGACGGCCCCAGCCGCCGATCCGCAAGCGCCGAGGCGAGCGATGTCAGCCACGCAACGCAGAAAGAACCGGATCCCTGCCTATCCGCTCTGGATCACTCTGCCGTACACGCTCTTTGTCGCCGTGCTGACGCCGTTCTACTGGCTGCGATACGGTCCCGGCAACTTCCTGTGGTTCTCCGACATCGCGTTGTTTGCCCTGCTGATCGTGCTCTGGACTGGGAACAGGCTCCTGTACTCGATGATGGCAGTCGGCGTCCTGCCGCTCGAACTGGCTTGGAATATCGACTTCCTGACCCGCGGCAGGCTCATCGGACTCGCGGCGTACATGTTCGATCCGCAGGAGCCGGCGCATATGCGGGTGTTGTCCGGCTTTCACCTCTTCTTGCCGGTGCTCATCGTATACATGCTGATCCGGCAAGGCTACGACCGCCGGGCGTTAAAGGCGCAGACAGTCTTTGCCTGGATGGTGCTCCTCGCGAGCTATTGGCTCACCCGTCCCGAGAAGAACATCAACTGGGTGCACGGGCTCGGACCGGGGCCGGAGGCGCAAACGATCTTGCCTCCGCGCGCCTATCTCGGCTTCTACATGGCACTGCTGCCCGTGGTCGCCTACCTGCCCGCCCATCTCCTACTGAAGCGGCTTTTCCGGCCGTGATTGGCCGAGCTTACGGCGACCTGACGGGCGATAGAATCAGCTGAACCGGATCGCCATTCTTGCGCGCGCCTTTGCGGCCTCTTCCTCGCGGTTGCGTGGGGGTTGCGAGCTCTCCAGAGAATCGAGCAGTTCGCGGGCGCATGCCGCGATCGAGTGGACCGCGTGTTCGAACGCCGCCGCATTGCGTTTCGACGGCTTGGTCGTTCCACTCAGCTTGCGCACGAACTGCAGCGCGGCGTCGTGGATTTCCTCGTCCGTTGCTGGCGGATCGAAATTGAACAGGGGCTTTATGTTTCGGCACATGGCTTGCTCCCGGTCATCTTCATCTCTCTTTCACTGAGGAAAGAACTCCATGCTTTCTACCGACTCGGCGGAAGGGCTTCTTCTGATGACCAAAGACCGGAATCTATAATCATCTTCATTTTCATCAAGCCTAGCATAAAAAAGTTCGACGGTGACTTCTGCGGCGTCCTACTTAAATCGACCTCGATTTAAGGACAAAGACATCCAGCGATCCAAAGGGCTACAGCGACTTTGCGCGTCTAATAAGACGCTGTAGGAAGGCCGACGACCTGCAGCTGTTATTCCTTCACGCGGGCGAGCACGCGCTCGAGCGCATCCGTCAGCGCCCGGCTCCCGCCGCGATCGAAGTCATCGAATACCTGCTCGTTCAGGCCGCCCGGCGTCGAAAACTCGCGCCGCAGGGCGTCGAGCGTGGTTTGATCGGCCTTAGCCGCCCTCTGCGCCAGGCTGGCGAAGAGCGGCGCCAGGTAGGCGCGCGCCTTGGCTTTCGCCATGCCCTTCTCGGCTAGCCAGCCGGTCGCCCGGTCAAGGAGGCCGAAATAGGTCCCCATCAGTGCGCTGGCCACCGCGAGCAGGTCATATTCGTCTTTCGTTTCGCATTCGACGGCGCTGCCAAGGGCAAAAAAAATAGCCGCGATTTCGGCGTTGGGCGGGAAGATGGCGGTAACGCCTTGCCGATCGGCAACGAAGGGCAGGGGGATTGCCTGGGTGAGCTGCACGTCTTCGCCGATCCAGGTCAGGAGCTTGGATCGGTCGGTCGCGGCGATGACGCTGACGATTTTCTGGCTCTTGCGAAATGCCAGCGACCTGATCACTTCCTCGGCAATCTGCGGCCGGACGGCAAGAAACAGGATGTCTGCGGCATCGACCACCTCCTGATTGTCCATTGCGATCTGCACCGCAGGGAACCGGCTTGCGAGCCGGGCCGCGATTTCAGGATTCCGCGGCGAAACGACGATCTCCGCGACCTCAAGCCCGGAGCCGACGATGCCCGTCACCATCGCCTCGGTAATTGAACCTGTGCCGACGAAGCCGAAACGCATCTTATTCCGCTGCCTTCCGCCGTCCGAGCGAGACATCCGTCGCGTAGTTCTCACGCATGAAGTCGATGAAGTTCTGCTGGAACTGGCGCGTATGGGCGTGGGCGAGCTCGTCGGCGAGATCGACATTCTTCGCCCGGATTGCCTCAAGCATCTGGTTGTGCTCGTCGGTGAGGAGGTAGCCCTCATGCGTTCGCTCCAGATACTCGAAGTGGAGGTGCAGCATGCGCTGGCCCTGGTTCAACAGCCGTTCGTAGAACGAGGCGAGATAGGGATTCTTGCCGGCATGGGCAATCGCCATGTGGAACTGCTTGTTGGCTTCTGACATCTGCAGGTGGTTGCCGGTCTTCACGGCCGCTTCGAATTCCTTCTGCCGCTTGGCGATCGCCTTCAGGTCCGCCTCGGTGCGCAGTTCCGCCGCAAGCCGGGTATTCATGCGCTGGGCGATGTCGAGCGCCTCGACATATTTCGGAAAAGTCGCGACCTCGATCGGGGCGACGATGGTGCTGCGGTTCGAGAGCGTGACGACAAGGTCTTCACCCGCGAGCCGGATCAATGCTTCGCGAACCGGCGAGCGCGACATGTCGAAGCGCTCGGCGAGCGTGTTCTCATCGAGAAGCTGACCGGGAGAGAGGGTGAGTGCCAGGATCTCGTTCCTGAGAGTCTCATACACGCTCCTCCAACCGGTGCCCTTGGCTCGCTTGGTTTCCGTTTCGTCAGACACTTACGTCCCTTTCCCATCATCCAGAGTGCATAAGGCCAGAATGCACCTCTCCAGACAATGTAATTTTTCCGCTTGACAATGTCGACACAAAGACGACATAAATCTCAGTGTCGACACGAAGACGACACAACTAGATCGGCTCCAAGCCGACGAGAGGAACCGCGCGTCACGCGCACCAAACAGAGGAAATGACGATGCTTTCGAAGATGCTTTCGCCCGTTCTGCGGGCGCTGCCTGCGCTTGCCCTGATCACTGGCCTCTCTACCAGCGCCGCTTCCGCCCAAACCGCAGAAGGTTACTGGCAGGGCGTGCAGAAGGCGGGTGTCCTTCGTTGCGGCGCGGCTGTTGCTCCGCCCTATGTCATGCGCGATCCGGCGAGCGGCGAATATTCCGGCTTCTTCGCCGATCTCTGCCGCGAATTCGCCGATGTCCTGAAGGTCAAGCCGGAATTCGTCGATACGACCTGGGACAACATCGTCGCAGGTCTGCAGGCGGGAAAATGGGATCTTTCGCTGGCGCTGAACAGGACCCCGGCCCGCGCCATGGCCGTGCAGTTCTCCATTCCGGCGATGGAGTACCAGATTTCGCTTGCCTACAATAAGGACAACCCGAAAATCCCGAGCGGCGCGACCTCGGTTGCGGACATCGACAAGAAGGACGTGACCCTTGCGGTCATGTCGGGCACGGCCCAGGACAAGGCAATCTCCGCCGCGGTGAAGAACGCAACGATCCTGCGCCTGCCCGGCAATGACGAAACACGCCTCGCGGTTGTCTCCAGGCGCGCCGATATTCTGGTCGATGCTTCCGACACCAATCAGCTCTTCCTTCAGTCGAATCCCGACTGGGCGGTCGCCCTGAACCCCGAACCGGCGCTGGCGAAGCAGGGTGTCGCTTTCGGCCTGCCGCATCAGCTGTCGGCGGCCGATGTCGAGGTGGTGAATATCTTCCTGGAGGAAAAGGTCGCGACCGGCCACGTGGGCGAACTGATCCGCAAGGCCGTCGATGAGGTGCTGAAAAGCGCACAATGACGTTGGCCGGGCCGGGCGCGGTCAATCGTGTGCCCGGCCACTCATCCCTTCTTTTGACCAGCGAGATCGGCGATGACCATGTCCTTCAGTGCCCCCCTAGTCAAAATAAAGTCCCTTCACAAAAGCTACGGACCGCATATCCAGGTGCTCAAGGGGCTCGACATCGAGATGAAGCCCGGCGAAAGGGTCGTGGTCATCGGCCCGAGCGGCGGCGGCAAGAGCACGCTGCTACGCGTTATGATGGGGCTGGAGAAGATCGACAGCGGCTCGATCAGCTTCGCCGGCAAGCCATACATATCCTCCGAGGCAGCCGACAAGAAAACCGTCATCGATACCGAGGTGCGGCGCTCCATCGGCATGGTGTTCCAGCACTACACGCTGTTCCCGCATCTGAACGTCATCCAGAACCTGATCCTGGCGCCCTGCAAGGTGCGCGGCGAAAACAAGGCGAGTGCCACCAAGCGCGCCCAGGCGTTGCTCGAACGCTTTGGTCTTGGCGCCAAGGCCAGTGCCTATCCGGCCCAGCTTTCCGGTGGACAGAAGCAGCGCGTGGCGATCGCCCGCGCCCTGATGCTCGATCCGAAGCTGATGCTGTTCGACGAGGTGACATCGGCGCTCGATCCCGAACTCGTCGCCGAAGTCGAGCAGGTTATTCTGCAGCTTGCCGCCCAGGACATGCCGATGATGATCGTCACCCACGACATGTGGTTTGCGAAGAACATCGCCTCGCGTGTGATCTTCTGCGCGGGTGGCGTCGTCGTCGAGGACGGCCCGCCGGAGCAGGTGCTCGGCTCTCCCAAGGAAGAGCGCACTCGCGACTTCATCGAACGCGTCTTTCACATCCGGCACTAGGAGGGGAAGATGGGTTACTCGTTCGATTTCCGGTCCGTCTCCTTCGGGCCGCTCTGGGAAGGGCTGATCGTCACGCTTCAGTTGACGGTTGCCGCCAATATCATCGGCGTGGTGCTCGGATTTCCGCTGGCGCTGCTTATCATGAGCCGCTTTGCGCCGATCCGGCTGCCGGCCATGCTTTTCGTCGAATTCTTCCGCTGCACGCCGGCGATCGTGCAGATCGTCTGGTTCTTCTACTGCGTGCCGATGCTGTTCAACGTCTTTCTCGGCTCGATGACGATGGGCATCCTGGCGCTCGGCCTCAACCTGATGGCCTTCAACGCCGAAGCCTACCGCGCTGCGATCCAGGCCGTTCCGCGCGAACAGCTCGATGCCGGTATTGCGCTCGGTCTCAATCCGCTCCAGCGCACCCTCTATATCGTGCTGCCGACAGCGGTTCGTGCTTCGATACCTGTTCTGCTCACCAACGGCATCGGGATCTTCCAGCAGAGCGCGCTGGTCGCCATCGTCGCCGTGCAGGACCTCATGTACCAGGCAAAGACGCTTGCGACGGAGACTTATCGGCCGATCGAGACCTTTACCATCGTCGCGCTGGTCTACTTCGCCGTATCGTTCCCCGTCTCACAGATCGTCGGCTACCTCGAACGCCGCCGCCAACTAATGATGAGCTGAGGAGGAGACCTATGGCTTACGACTTCTCCGTCGTCCTTCGCTTCCAGGACGCGCTCGCCCTCGGCCTCTGGATGACGATCAAGCTGACGCTGATCTGTGTCGTGCTCGGCTGCAGCCTCGGTTTCTTCATCGGCCTCGCCCGGACATCGCGCAGCGCCTTTTTGCGCGCAGTTTCCAGCATCTATGTCGAGTTCTTCCGCGGCACGCCGGTGCTTGTCCAGCTGTTCTGGATCTTCTTCTGCCTGCCGCTGATCCTTGGCGTCGAGCTCTCCAATCTCGCCTCCGGCGTCATCGCACTCACCCTCTATATGGGCGCTATCACCAGTGAGACCTTCCGGGCGTCGCTCAAGTCCATCGGCCCGGAGCAGCTCGACGCCTGCGTCGCGCTGGGCCTTCCGCGCCGTGTTCAGGTGACGAGCGTCATTCTCCCGCAGGCGGTGCTGCGCGCTGTTCCGACGCTGCTGTCGAACTGCGTCAGCCTGTTCAAGGAAAGCGCGCTCGTCTCCGCCGTCGGCATGGCAGACCTTATGTTCGTCGGCCAGAACATTTCCAACAACACGGCGCGGCCCGTGGAGGTGCTGACGGTCGTTGCGCTCATCTACTTCGTTATCGCGTTCCCGCTGACCCGCGCCGTCACGCTCGTCGAGCGGCGGGTGCTCGCCAAACTCGCGATCTGAACCGAATTCTTGCAAAGGAGATATTCCAATGAAACTCTCTGGCGTCATGCCCGCCCTCGTCACCCCGTTCGACGCGAACGACAGGATCGACTTCAAGGCTTTTGAAAAGCTTCTGGCTCATCTGCGCGACGCCGGCGTCACCGGCTGGGTTCCTAACGGCTCGACCGGTGAGTACTTCAGCCAGTCGACGGAAGAGCGCCGCGACGTGCTGCAGTTCGTGCGCGATTTCGCCAAGCCGGGTGAAGCTCTGATCGCCGGTACCAACGCCCCCGCCACGCGCGAGGTGATCGAGCAGACCGCAATGGCCAAGGAAATCGGCTACGATACTGTCCTGCTGGCACCGCCATTCTATACCCGCCCGACACAAGCGGAACTCATCAAGCACTATGAAGCCGTACTTGCAGCGGTCGACGTCAATCTCGTGCTCTACAGCTATCCGGCCAAGGACGGGTCGGACATCAGTTTCGAGCTGATGGATCATTTTGCCGACAATCCGCGTGTAATCGGCATCAAGGAAAGCTCCGGCGTACTGCAACGCGCCATCGACATAGCCAGCCGCTACGAGGGAAAGATTCAGCTTGTCAGCGGCTCGGACGACATTGCGCTCGACTTCATGTTCTGGGGTGCCGAGTCCTGGATCTGCGGGCCGTCGAATTGCATGGCCAAGGCCTGCTGCGATCTCGACCGAACGTTCAAATCCGGCGATCTGGAGAAGGCGCGCGCGCAGATGAAGACGCTCTATCGGGCGATGAACATCCTCGAAAGCGGCAAGTTCGTGCAGAAGATTAAGTATGGCTGCGAGCTTCAGGGCTTGCCCGTGGGTGAATGCCGCGCGCCGCTGGGACCACTGACCGACGATGAAAAGGCTGAGTTCCGCGCAGCTATGGAGCCGATCCTGAACTGGTGATGGCTTATCACAGCGCCGTTTCACGGCCGTTCGGCAATCAGGGAAGCGGCGCGGCGAGCGGGGAAGGAGCTACGTGCGAAATCGACGGGTTGACGAGGATTGGCAAATACGACGCCGTCATTCCGGCGATCGCCGGCCAGGCCTGGATCACCGGCTTCTACCAATTGGGCATGGATCCATCCGATCCCTACCAGGAAGGCTTCACCATGGCCGACACCTGGATGCAGGCACTTTGACAACGACATGACGAACAGCAGACACAAAACCGTTGTTGTAGGTGCCGGCGTCATCGGCGTAGCCATCGCCTACGAGCTCCAGCGCCGCGGCCTGTCCGTGGAACTGGTGGACCGCGACGCGCCGGGCAAGGGGGCATCCTACGGCAATATGGCGAGCATTGCGGTGACGGAGTTCATGCCAGCCTCGCGCCCGGGCGTCTGGGCGCAGATGCCGAAATGGTTGCTCGACCCGGAGGGGCCGGTGCGCATCCGGCCCGCTTACATGCCGAAGCTTATCCCTTGGTTCCTGCGCTTCCTCGCCGCCAGCCGGCCCTCGAAGCTGCGGGAACTGGAGATGGCAGGTGCGAACCTGTGCAGCCGGGCGCTAGAGGATTTTGAGGCGCTGCTGAAGGAGACGGGGCTCACTTACATGCTGAGCGGCGAAGGCTGCCTCAGCCTCTATGCCGACGAGGCGGAATTTCGAGCCGACCGCGATCATATCGAGATTCTCGAACGATTCGGCTTCCGCAACGAAGTCCTTCGCGGCGATGCCATCCGAGATCTCGAACCGGCCCTGACGACGAAGATCGCCAAGGGGGTGCTATTCCCCGACAACCGCTCTGTTTCAGATCCCTACCGCCTGGTGACGGCGCTTGCAGACCGGTTCCAGGCGCTCGGCGGTACCATCGGGACCGGCGAGGTCATTGGCTTCGAGGAAGTCGAGGGGAACGTTTCGGCACTCAGGCTCGCCGATGGCCGCAGGCTTTCGGCGGAGCGCGTGGTGCTGGCGGCAGGTGCCTATACCGCCCGGTTGACGCGACTTCTCGGCGAGCCGATCCCGCTCGAAACCGAGCGCGGCTACCACACGCAGATCATGGCACCGGGCATCTCCATGCGCCACTCCATCATCTGGCCGGCGCGCGCCTTCATGGTCACGCCCACGGCCGGCGGCATCCGCGTCGGCGGCACGGTGGAGATGGCCGGCCTTGATGCCGCTCCGGATTATCGGCGCGCGAAAGTCCTCGTGAAGCGGGCGCGGGAGGCCCTGCCTGGCCTTCGGGCAGACAGAGCGACTGAGTGGATGGGCCATCGTCCAGCGCTTCCCGACACTGTGCCGATCATCGGTCCTTCCGCGAAGCACCGCGGCGTCTATTACGCCACCGGCCACGGACATCTGGGCCTGACTTATGCCGCGACGACTGCCCGGCTGATCGGCGATCTCATGACCGGCCAGACACCGCCAATCGATCTCAAACCCTATCGCGTCGACCGTTTCTAAAAGGGGCGCAGGGCAAGCAGGGAGAACACCATGCGAAGCGAACTCTATATCGACGGAAAGTGGAGACCGTCCTCTGATGGCAGGACCTTCGATGTCGTCAATCCGGCGAGCGAAGAAGTGATCCACAGGATCGCCGCCGCCACGGCCGAGGACGTCGATGCCGCCGTCAAGGCCGCCCGCCGCGCCTTCGACAAGGATGGCTGGCCGAAGCTCCCTGGCCGCGAGCGCGCCCGTTATCTCCGGGCCATCGCCGATGGCATCCGCAGCCGGCAGGCCGAGATCGCCCGTCTTGAGGTGATCGACAACGGCAAGCCGTTGCCGGAAGCGGATTGGGATATCGCCGATGCGGCCGGCTGCTTCGACTTCTATGCCGGACTTGCCGAGCAACTCGACAACAATCCGGAAGAGCCGATCGCGCTCGCCGATGCTCGCTTCACCTCCAAGGCGGTTAAGGAGCCGATCGGCGTAGCAGGCGCGATCATCCCCTGGAACTATCCGCTGCTGATGGCGGCCTGGAAGGTCGCGCCCGCTCTCGCCGCAGGCTGCACCGTCGTCCTGAAGCCCGCTGAAGTCACGTCGCTGACCGCGCTCGAACTCGCCGCGATTGCCGATGAAGCGGGTCTGCCGCCGGGCGTCCTCAACATCGTCACCGGTGCCGGCTCCGTCGCCGGGCAGGCGATCATCGATCACAAGGGCGTGGACAAGCTGGCCTTCACTGGCTCCGGTCCGGTCGGCGCCAAGATCATGGCGGCGGCCGCCCGCGACATCAAGCGCGTCAGCCTGGAACTCGGCGGCAAGTCGCCCTTCGTCGTCTTCGACGATGCGGACATCGACGAGGCGGTCGAATGGATCATGTTCGGCATCTTCTGGAACCAGGGCCAAGTCTGCTCGGCCACCTCGCGCGTCCTGGTCCAGGAGGGCATCTACGAGCGCCTCTTGGCGCGGCTTGTCGAGGAGACGAAAAAGATTAAGATCGGCGACGGCCTGGAAGAGGGCGTGCTTCTCGGGCCTCTGGTTTCCAAGCGCCAATACGAGCAGGTTCTGGCGGCCATCGAGGCGGCGAAAGACGCCGGTGCGACGGTTGCCTGCGGCGGCAAGCGGCCGGGAGGCTTCGATAAGGGCTATTATCTCGAGCCCACGGTGCTGACCAATGCTCCATTGGACAGCGACGCCTGGCGCGAGGAAATCTTCGGACCCGTCCTTTGCATCCGGCCGTTCGCGACCGAAGAAGAAGCGATCGAGCTTGCCAATGATTCTCGCTTCGGTCTCGCCGCGGCGGTCATGTCGAAGGACGACCTCCGCGCCGAGCGGGTCGCTGCCGCCTTTCGCGCCGGTATCGTCTGGATCAATTGCTCGCAGCCGACTTTCACCGAGGCGCCCTGGGGCGGCTACAAGGAGTCAGGCATCGGCCGCGAACTCGGCCGCTGGGGTCTCGAAAATTATCTCGAGACGAAGCAGATCTCCAAATATGTGAGCGAGGATCCCTGGGGCTGGTACATCAAGTAGGAGCCGGCATGATGAATTGGGACCATTCACTCGACCTGCTGTTGGTCCACTGCCAGGGCGAGATCGGCAAAGTGATCATTGGCGGAGCGCCGGAAATCCCCGGCGCGACCATGCTCGACAAAATGAACCACATCAACGCGCTCGATGACAGCCTTCGCCGCTTCGTGACCTTCGAGCCGCGCGCCAGCGTTGCGATGTCGGTCAACCTGCTCGTCGCGCCGACGCGGCCCGATGCCGATGCTGGCTTCATCGTGCTGCAGGCCGACCGCGCCCATCCGATGTCCGGCAGCAACTGCATCTGCATCGTCACCGCTCTGCTCGAAAGCGGTCGTGTTGCGATGCAGGAGCCGGAGACGATCGTCCGCGTCGACACGCCCGCCGGACTGATCGTCGCTCGCGCCGCGTGCCGGGACGGCCGGTGCTTGTCGGTCAGTCTCGATAACGTCCCGAGTTTCGCCGAGGCGCTGGACCGGGAGATCGAGACGCCGCGCTGGGGGCGCATCAGGGCCGATATCGCCTTCGGCGGCGTTTACTATGCGATCGTCGACGTCGATCAGATCGGCGTCGACATCGCGCCGGCCAATGCACGCTATCTGGCGGAAGCCGGAATCGAACTGAAGGCGCTTCTCGCCGAGCAGGTGCAGGTGAAGCATCCGGAGCTCACGGGCGTCGACGAGATCGCCTATGTGATGTTTCGCGGAGAGGAGGCGGACGGCGCGGTGCGCACCTGCACGACGCTGAAGCCCGGCCGGGTCGACCGGTCGCCCTGCGGGACCGGCAGCTCGGCGAACCTGGCGACACTTCTCGCGCGCGGTAAAATCTCGGTGGGTGATCGGCGAACATCGCGCTCGATCATCGGAGGCGAGTTCGTTGCCGAGGCGATCGGCGTCACCGAGGTGAGCGGCCGTCCCGCCGTGCTGCCGCGGATCACCGGCCGCGGCTGGATCTACGGCCGCGAGCAGCTTCGCCTTTCCGACGAGGATCCGTTCAAAAGCGGCTTTGCGCTCTCCGACACCTGGGGGCCGCAGGTCGACATGCTGGGCTGAAGGGGAGAGCGATGGCGCCGAAATCCTTGTCGGGTCAAAATATCCTCGTCACCGGCGCCTCGGGCGGCATCGGCGCTGCCATCGTCGAGCGCTTGGCGGAGGAGGGCGCACGCCCGATCATCCACTACGGCCGCGACCGAGCGGGAGCCGAAGCTCTTCTCGCCCGCGTTTCGGGCGAGGGTTTCCTCGTCCAGGCCGACCTTTTCGCTGGCGAGGGGCCGTTCCGGCTCTGGCGCGAGGCGGAAGCGGCGGCGGGTCGCATCCATGCGCTGGTCAACAATGCCGGTATCCGCACCGAGATTTCGATCGAGGCCGACGCCGACGCCTGGAGGGAGGCATGGCAGAAGGAGTTCCAGGTGAACTTCTTCGCCGCGGCGGATCTCTGCAAGGAGGCACTCAGGCACTTCAAGGCCCTTGGCGGCGGCCGGATCGTCAACATGGCGAGCCGCGCGGGCCAGCGCGGCTACGCGGCCGATGCCATGCCCTATGGTGCGACGAAGGCGGCGTTGATCAACCTCACCAAGTCGATCGCGCGCAGTTTCGGCGCGGACGGCGTCGTGGCGCTGGCGATCGCGCCCGGCTGGGTCCAGACGCAAATGGCCGAGGACTTCGTGGCAAAATTCGGTAAACAAGCCGCCGTCGCCGACATCCCGATCGGCGAGATGGCCGAGATCTCCGAAATCGCCGAACTCGTCGCCTTTGCGCTCAGGCCTTCGCTGCGTTCGCTGAACGGCGCGACGCTCGACGTCAATGGCGGCAGCTATATTCGATAGGACTCCAGGAGCGGAGCATGCAACGGTTCAAGGGCAAGGTTGCCGTCATCACGGGCGGGGGCGGCGGCATCGGTTCGGCGATCTCGCGCCGGCTGGCGGAGGAGGGGGCACTGGTGGTGGTCTCGGACGCGAACCGCGAAGCGGCAGGCGCTGTGGCGGGCGAAATCGCCGCGGCGGGCGGTTCTGCAATTGCCATCGCTGTCGATATTTCCCGAAAGGAGCCGTGCTTCGCACTGATTGCCGAGGCCTTCGATCAGCAGAAGCGCATCGAC
>JAPSJG010000028.1:0-2882 GCA_031178305.1 Sinorhizobium sp. | reverse complement strand
CATTCTCGTCAACAATGCCGGTATCAACCGGCGCGGCAACCTCCTGTCGCTGACCGACGACGACTGGCACACGAGCTTCGCCGTCAATCTCGACTCGATGTTCCATCTTTGCCGCGCCGCCATCCCGCACATGATCGAGGCAGGCGGAGGTGCGATCGTCAACACCGCTTCGCAATGGGGTCTTTATCCGGCGCCGAACCACATCGCCTACAACACCACCAAGGCTGCGGTCGCCGCCTTCACGCAGAATCTCGCCCGCGACTATGCCCCGCACAAGATTCGCGTGAACGCCGTCTGCCCTGGCGAAATCCACACGCCCATGCTCGAAGCCGGCGTGAAACGGTCGGGCCGAACCATCGCCGATCTCGACAGGCTCGTTCCGTTCGGGCGGATCGGAAAGCCGGAGGAAGTTGCAGCTCTTGTCGCTTTTCTCGCATCCGACGAAGCTGCCTTTATGTGCGGGTCGCTTGTTGAAATAACGGGCGCTCAGGCCGTGGCCTGATGTTGGTGCGAGGCTCTGATATTGCACCTTTGAGTCCCGTATCATCGGGCGCACCGATCATTTCGGGACCCGCCATTTTAAATCTCGGGCTCACGGCGCATCCCGGCCCAGTGAGCGAATAAGCCAGGTTTCGTCGCTCGTCGGAAAAGCCAACGCGGAGGGTAGTGATAGGTTTCGGCCGCTGAATCGGGTCAATCAGCGTCAATTGAGGATGTGGCGCATGGCAATATTGACACCGCAGGAAGCGGGAGGACGCGTGCTGATTGCCGAACGCAATCCACTTGTCGTTGCTGCACTGCGCGGGCTTTTTTCGGAACAGACCAAGTTCTCGATCGTTGGCACAGCCAGCTCGTCTGCGGAATTGTGCGAGATGCTTGGGGCAATCGAGGCCGATTGCGTGTTGCTTAGCTGGCAACTCACAGACGCGGAAGCGCCGGATGTCCTCGCCGACCTGGAGCGGCTGGGATTTGACCCGAGGATCGTGCTCTTCGCCGAAAGCCACAATCCCGCTGTCGTGAGCGAAACAATTCGGCTGGGCGTCAATGGTCTTTGTTATCAGTCCGAAGATCCGGAGATCCTTTTCGCCACTCTGACGGCCGTGATGAAAGGGCGCATTTGTATCCCTTACACCGTTCTCGCGAAGGTGCCCCATTCGCCGTTCTCGCAACTCACCTCCCGTGAGAACGAACTCCTGTCCATGCTGGCAGACGGCTGGAGCAATACCCAGATCGCAGTGCGAACCGGCATATCTGAAAATACTGTGAAATATCACCTCAAAAATCTTTACGACAAGCTCCAGGTCCGAAACCGGGCGATGGCGGTCGCGATCTACGCCAAGGAGCGGCGGCGCATTCAGTCATAAGCGCGTTCGGGGAGGCAATTTCGGTCCCTTGCATTTATGCATGTCGTTGCCCCAAACCGCCGCATACCTTTGGGCGTCGTGCATTAGCATGCTCGTATGTCCAGCCTCGTTTCGAGCGTGAAGCCAGCCTTTGCCGGCGATTGGCTATCCGGGTAGGGATTGCCTACCCATCCTCCTGATCACCACCCATCCGGGCCGAAATTGCGCTGCCCGTCCGGCAATCCTTTCTGCCTGAGCGAGTGTTGTGCGGCGATCGCCCGAAAGGCAGCCTATGCGCGGCAATCAAGTCCCGCCCGAGGTCACTGCAGGCAATTGGAGGAACCATGTCAGGCTACAATCATCTATTCATTCCAGGCCCCACCAATATTCCGGAACAGGTTCGCCAGGCCATGAACCTGCCGATGGAAGACATGCGCTCGCCGCGATTTCCCGAGCTGACGCTGCCGCTCTTTGCCGACTTGAAGAAGGTGTTCAAGAACGAGAACGGTCGCGTCTTCATCTATCCCTCGTCGGGCACCGGTGCCTGGGAAGCGGCGATGACCAATGTGCTCTCCCCGGGCGACCGAGTGCTGATGAGCCGCTTTGGCCAGTTCTCGCATCTCTGGGTCGACATGGCCGAGCGCCTCGGCTTCGAGGTCGATTGCCTCGACATGGAATGGGGCACGGGCGTGCCGGTCGAGCTCTATGCCGAGCGCCTGGCCGCCGACAAGGCGCACAGGATCAAGGCCGTCTTCGTGACGCATAACGAAACGGCGACCGGCGTGACCTCGGACGTGGCGGCCGTTCGCGCGGCCCTCGATGCTTGCGGCCATCCGGCGCTGCTCTTCGTCGACGGCGTCTCCTCCATCGGCTCCATCGATTTTCGTCAGGATGAATGGGGCGTCGACTGCGCAGTCTCAGGCTCGCAGAAGGGCTTCATGCTGCCCGCCGGCCTCGGTTTCCTTTCGGTCAGTCAGAAGGCCATGGAAGCGGCGAAGACCGCGCGTCACATGCGCTGCTACTTCTCCTTCGATGACATGACCAAGACCAACGACATCGGCTACTTTCCCTACACGCCGCCGACGCAGCTCCTGCGCGGCCTGCGCGCCGCGCTCGACGTGATCTTCGAGGAAGGACTCGAAAATATCTTCGCGCGTCACCGGCATCTCGCCAATGGTGTCCGTGCCGCCGTCTCCGCCTGGGGCCTCAGGCTCTGTGCGACCGAGCCGAAGTGGCATTCCGATACGGTGTCGGCGATCCGGTTGCCGGAGGGGATCGATGGCGCCGAAGTGATCCGCCATGCCTACCACACCTACAATACCTCGCTCGGCAGCGGGCTTAGCAAAGTGGCGGGCAAGGTCTTCCGCATCGGCCATCTGGGATCGCTGAACGAGGTAATGGTGCTCGGCGGACTCTCGGCCGCCGAATTGACGCTGCTCGATTGCGGGGTGGCCATCGAGCCGGGTTCCGGCGTCGGCGCTGCGATCAAACAATTCCGCTCGGCCGCCACGGCAACGACCGCCAAGGCGGCCTGAACAA
>JAPSJG010000027.1 GCA_031178305.1 Sinorhizobium sp. | reverse complement strand
CCACTGTCCCCATCCGATAGATCTTGGTAAGGTCGCGCGCCTGCAAAGCTATTGCCGACGTCTCGTTCTCCACCGGTTGCTCCTTGGGTTTCGCGAGGCGTAGCAGCTTACGCGTGGCTATTTTCCTCGACACCATGCCGAAAGATAGCGCCCGATCTCCGGCGTGGGAAATTATACGATCGCCGCGCCGACTTTAAATCGCCTTACGCTGGTTTGCGGCGCAATTGAACGATGATGGGCTCCCCGGCGTTCAGAACACTGAAGCAGGATGGCTGCGATGACCGCACTCGAGGCGAAAGTTCGATTCCTTTCCGATCCAGCGTCCTATTCCGAACCGCCGGGCAGGATACGGGCGAAGGAAACGCACATGTCGTGGGTTTTTATCGCCGATGATCGGGTGCTGAAATTGAAGAAACCGGTCAAACGGTCCTATCTGGATTTCACCACGGTCGGGGCGCGGAAGTTCTATTGCGACGAGGAGCTTCGCCTCAATCGCCGGCTGGCTCCGGAGACCTATCGTGCCGTCAGGCCGCTTTACTGCAGCGAGACCGGTGGACTGACGTTCGAGCCAACCGGCCGCGTCGCTGACTGGCTCGTGGAAATGCGGCGGCTCCCGGCCGATGAGATGCTCGATGCCCGCATCGAGGTGCAACGGATTACCGCACGCGACATCTCAGATATCGCCGACCGGCTTGCTCGCTTCTACCTCGAACGCTCTCCCGAGTTCGCAGACGGCTCGGCCTACATCCGTCACCTCATCGCAGAACAAGAGATCAACCGGGCGACGCTCATGCGCTGCGAGTTCGACCTCGGAGCCTCGGGCGTCGATGCATTGGTCGCATGGGTCGATGCGGGACTGGGCGAAATGCGCGGTCTGATCGAGGCGCGCATAGCAAAGGGAGGAATCGTCGAGGGCCATGGCGACCTCAGGCCGGAGCATATCTGCTTGACCACGCCACCGCAGATCATCGACTGCCTCGAATTCAATCGATCAATGCGGATCATCGATCCCTATGACGAGATGAACTATCTCGGCCTCGAATGCGAGGTGCTGGGCGCGGGCTGGATAACGCCGCTGCTTCTCGCGTCATTGGCAAAGACGCGCGGCGAGCGCCCGGATGACCGGCTGATTGGGATGTATGGCGGTTTTCGCGGCCTGCTCAGGGCAAGGCTCTGCTTCGAGCATCTGCTGGAACATCCTGTTCGCGAACCGGAGAAGTGGCGTCCCTTGGCGCTTGCCTATCTCGGCGTCGTTCGGCACCGCATGTCAGGCCTCGTCGTCTAGAAGCTCGGCAATCGAGCCGCCGGAGGCAAGCCGCCGAATCGCCTTTGCGAAAAGCGGTGCGCTCGAAACAACCTCGACCGAAGACCGCAATATATCTTCCTTCAGACGGAAGGGAGCAACGGAATCGGTCACGATCGTCATGTCTATCGCAGGATGTGCGAGCATTGCTTCGGCGCCCTTGCCGAAGAGGCCATGCGTGGCGACGGCGTAGACGGCTGCCGCGCCCCGCTGCCGGCAGGCTTCCGCCGCCCTGAGCATGGTGCCGCCCGTGCTGATCATATCGTCGACGATGAAGACGGTCGTGTCCTTGACTTCTCCTGCAAATAAACTGCCGGAGACAACGCCGCGGCTGCGGCGCTTTTCCATGAAGCCGAACTGCGCCGCTTGGCCGGAGCGGCGTTCGAATGCCTCCTTGAGCAATTGCGCACGTTTGACGCCGCCACTGTCGGGAGAGAAGAAGGTTATCGGCCCGCTGGAGGCCTTCTGCAGAACGACCTCGCTGAACAGTCGTTTTGTGTCCAAATGTATCGTGCGGCAGCGAAAAGCGTTCTGGAAGGCCGAGATATTGTGCACGTCCAGGCCCATCACCTGGTCGGTGCCGACAGCCTCGAAGAGCTGAGCGACATAGCGCGTGGTCACCGGGTCGCGCGCCTTGGTTTGCCGATCCTTGCGCCCGTAGGCGAGATAGGGAACGACGGCGGTGAGGAACGAGGCGCCGTTTTCGCGGCAGGTGGCAATGAAGAACAAGAGCTTCAGGAGCTTGTCGTTAGCCGAGCCGTCCCCGTTGCCGTTCAGCGCGTGGATCACGAAAATATCTTCTCCACGCACACTGACGAGCGGCCGCGCCTTGTGCTCGCCGTCGTCGAAGTCGCGTTCCTCGTGCGCGTCAAGCGTCATGCCGGCGGCTTCCGCGATCGCCCGTCCGAGAATTGTCGTTCCATTCAGAGCAAACATCCGCATGGGCAACACCATTAAGCAAAAGCGCGAGCGTTCATACGGGAAACGTCAATCTTGCGCCGGAGTTGCAGTCCAATGCGGCGTGAGGATTTCACTTGCCCTCGAGCAGACGATAGATTTCCTGTTGCTACAGCGCCGCGCCTCTTATCAAACGCTATCGGACGCGTTTTTGCTGCAAGTCTTTGTCCTTAAATCGAGGTCGATTTTGGGGAGACATGCAGAGGCAAAGCGCAGCCGTGCGATCGTCTCGAGACCGTAAAGCAGACCCTGGATTTCTTAGCGTTGCTGGGGGCTTGAACGGCAGAATCAGATCGCGCTTCCGCACCGTGAACCGGTCACATAGTCGTGAGCGGGGCCGCGATTCCGTGACTTCGCCACCCGCGTGTCCTACGTCGGAGCCATGATGAGGTTCGGGGCCTTTGTTCTTTTGCTAGTGGCGTTTCTTTCGCCAGCGAACGCACAGCACACATCTGCCGTGGAGGAACTGCTGGAGGGCCTTGCGGGTCGCGACGATCTCAAATCCTTGAAGAGCGTCATTGTGGCCCAGGACGGTGATGTAATTGCCGAGCATGGATATCGCGGGCACACGCCAACGGAATCGACGAATATCAAGTCGGCATCGAAATCGATCGTGTCCGCGCTAGTCGGAATAGCGATTGACAGGGGTCTGCTCGAAGGGCCCGAGCAGAAGATCGCGCCGATCCTTAAAGCGGAGTTGCCGTCGACGGCGGACCCGCGCATCAACCACATAACCATTGGCAACCTGCTGTCAATGCAAGCTGGGCTTGGGCGATTGTCAGGGCCGAACTACGGACGCTGGGTCTCGAGCCGCAATTGGGTTCGCTTTGCGCTGGCGCAGCCATTCGATGACGATCCGGGAGGGCGGATGCTCTACTCGACCGCGTCGACACACCTGCTCTCGGCGATCCTGACGAGGGTCAGCGGCAAGTCCACACTGGCGCTTGCGCGCGACTGGCTTGCCTCCGTCGATGGATTTCGGATCGACGCCTGGACACGCGATCCGCAGGGCATCTATCTGGGCGGCAACGAGATGGCGATGAGCGCGCGGTCGCTGCTTGCCTTTGGTGAACTCTATCGCAATCGCGGCCGGAGCGCGGATGGGCGCGCGGTCGTTCCAGAGGAATGGGTCGAGCTTTCGTGGCAGCACCATACGAATTCGCGCTTTTCCGGCGATGTCTATGGATACGGCTGGTTTACTCGGCAGATCGGCGGTGAAACGGTGCATTTTGCTTGGGGTTATGGCGGCCAGATGCTGTACATAGTCCCATCGTTGAAACTCACCGTGGTGATGACTTCGGAGCAGGACGGACCGTCTGCGCGCAGCGGCTACCGTGATGCGCTGCACGCGCTCCTCGCCGATATCATGGAAACGCTGACAAACGACTGATTGCTTCGGCTCTCCGCTCCGAGGGCGGCAAGCGGCGCCACGAGCGGTTTACTGCATGTTTCCTTAAATCGTAGCCGATTTAAGGATAAAAACATCATGCAGCAATCCAAAGTGCTACAGCGGCCTTTGCGCGTCTGATAAGACGCGCGGCGCTGTAGGTCGTGGCGCCGGATGGCGGCGCTATGCCGTCGGCTGCTTGGTCTTCCTTAGATAGGGAAGAACGGTCTCGAAAGAGCCGAAGCGCTGGACGGCATCCTCATTAGATACCGCGGCGGTGATGATCACGTCCTCGCCCTGCTTCCAATTGGCAGGAGTTGCAACCTGGTGCTTGGCGGTGAGCTGGATCGAGTCGATCGCCCGCAGGATCTCGTTGAAATTGCGGCCGGTGGTCATCGGATAGGTGAGGATTAGCTTGATCTTCTTGTCCGGCCCGACGACGTAGACCGAACGAACGGTGGCGTTGTCGGCCGGGGTTCGGCCTTCCGAGGTGTCCCCGGCCGCGGCCGGCAGCATGTCGTAGAGCTTGGCCACCTTGAGATCGCGGTCGCCGATCAAGGGATATTCGACTTCGAAGCCGGTCGCGAGCTTGATGTCACTCTTCCATTTGGAGTGGCTTTCGACCGGGTCGACGGAAATGCCCATGATCTTGACGCCGCGTTTGCGGAATTCGTCCTCAATCCCGGCCATCGCGCCGAGCTCGGTCGTGCAGACGGGCGTGAAGTTCTTCGGATGGGAGAACAGGACCGCCCAGCCGTCGCCGATCCATTCGTGGAAGTTGATCGTGCCGTGCGTTGTCTCGGCGGTGAAATCGGGGGCGGTGTCGTTGATGCGCAGGCCCATGGTGTGCTCCTTTCGGATCGGAGGGATGCGCAAGGATAGCGCAAACAGCAGAGTTTTCGAGCAAGAAACGCGTTGTCGAAACGATAAAGGACAAGGCACGCGTCGAATTGACTTCTTTCCTGGGCAATCCCTCGACAGTGGCAGTCTTTCCGGCATTGCGTTGACACGTCAACCGCGCTGCCGCATAAATGCGCCATTCCGAGGGGAGCGCCGAGCGGCGCTGAGACGGCGGTGAGCCGGACCCTTGAACCTGATCCGGGTCATGCCGGCGTAGGAACGGAAATGGACTGCCCCCGCAGCCCCAGCCACGTCGTCGCCACACCCGGATCTCCTTGATGTTTCTCGGGAGATCGCTCAATGACGCCTCTATGCCGCTTTCCACCGATTGCACTGACGATCGCCGGATCGGATTCGGGCGGCGGCGCCGGAATTCAGGCTGATCTCAAGACCTTCTCGGCGCTCGGTGTTTACGGCGCCAGCGTGATAACCGCGATCACGGCGCAGAACACCAAGGGCGTTACGGCAGTCGAGAACGTTTCGGCCGACATGGTCGTGGCGCAGATCGACGCGGTTTTTTCCGACCTGCACGTCAAGGCGGTGAAGATCGGCATGGTGTCGCGCCGGGAGACGATCGTAGCAATCGCCGAGCGCTTGCGGCGCTTCGGCAAGCCTGCGGTCGTTGACCCGGTCATGGTCGCAACCTCCGGCGACCGCCTGTTGCAGCCGGATGCGGCGTCGCTCTTGATGGAGCAGCTCCTGCCGCTCGCGCTCGTCGTCACCCCGAACCTGCCGGAAGCGGCGCTGCTCAGCGGTCGCCCGATCGCTGAGAATGAAACGGAAATGGCTCGCCAGGCCGAGGCGCTCCTGAAGGCCGGAGCGCGGTCGGTGCTGATCAAGGGAGGGCACCTGCCGAGCGGCGAGGCGACGGACCTCCTCTTCGACGGCCAAACGCTGCTGCGTCTTCCGGCGCCGCGCATAGAGACACGCAACGATCACGGCACCGGCTGCACGCTTTCCGCCGCGATCGCCGCCTGCCTCGCTCTCGGTAAGCCGCTTGCCGAAGCGGCGCGCGCCGCCAAGGATTATCTGCACGGCGCGATTTCCGCCGCCGACGAATTGCAGGTCGGTCAGGGGCGGGGACCCGTTCACCACTTCCACCAGTTTTGGAGGCCGTGAGGGGTGCGATTGACAAGGCGCGCTTCGCATCGTCTTGCCAAGGCCCCTCAGCAGGCGGAGAGATGCAGGGATCGGCTTCCGACTCTAGATGGGGATGTCTTTTAGGTCGGATCGACCTAAAAGACATAAACGTGACGATTCTAAGAAGTTAGCGCGGGATGCGGGCGGGAAACCGCGCAAACTTTTCCTCATCCACGCTTACACGACCTCACGCTGCCGTATAGCGGCTCTCGGAAATATCCTGCTCGACATAATATTTGCCGTAGCGGTTGCGGTATTTCTCTGCGCCGTCGAATTCACTGTATTTGTCCAGCTCTTTCATGTCGGTCTTGTTGAGAATGACCCCGAGAATCTTGGCATCGATCTGCGGCTCAGAGTTGAGGAGGTCGCGCACGAGCCTCGACGGTGTCCTTCCCCATTCCACGACGAAGAGCACGCCATCAGCGAGCGGTGCGAAGGCCTTGCCGTCAACAATCGGCGCAAGTGCGGCAAGATCCACCACGACATAGTCGAAGGAATTGCGGGCGTTCTCAACGAGCGCCGCCATGGCCGGCGATGCGAGCAGTTCGTTGCTTTGGTGCCGCCGATCATTTCCGGCTTCGCCGCCTGCAGGAAGGATTGCGAGTTTCGAGCGCTGGTCGACTTTGATACCGGCTGGCCAGGTGGCCTCTCCGGTCAGAATCTCCGTCAGGCCCGTGCGTGGGGCGGGCGTGATCATCTGGGCAAGCCCCGGTTTGCGGATATCGGCGTCGATCAGAAGGGTTCGCTTGCCGCTTGCGGCGAGGAGGGCCGCGAAATTTGCCGCCACAACCGATTTGCCCTCGTCCGGCAAGGCGGAAGCGATGGCGATCACCCGGCTCTCGTTTGCAGGCAGCATATGATCGCAGGCGAGTTTGGCATTTCTGAAGGTTTCCGCAAATGCCGAGCGCGGTGCATCAAGGACGATGCGTGAAAGCCGATTGAACGGAATTGCGTCCTCTGTCGGGGTGTGGGGCTGTCGATCGGAACCGAAGCGCGCCCGCACGAGTTGTGCCGTCTTCTTCGGCCGCGGACCGACAAGCGGCAGATAGCCGAGCGAACGGTGGCCGAGGGCCGATCTCACATCGCCCTCCACGCGGAACGTCCTTTCGCGGAATTCGAGAAATGCGGCATAGGCGGCGCCGACCATCAAGCCCAGTACGGCTGACAGTGCCAGCGTCATCGTCTTCTTCGGGCTCGACGGCATAACCGGGACCCCGGCCTCGGAGATGACGCGGGCCTTGGCGATCGGGAAGGACCGCTGCTGCGTCGCCTGCTCGTAGCGGCCGAGATAGGATTCATAGAGCGACTTTAGTGCAGCCGCCTGCTGTTCCATGGCGCGCAACTGCACGAGCGAACTGCTGGCGTCCGAATTCTTACCGGTAATGCTCTCGATGCTCTCGCGCAGCGACGCCTCCCGCGAGCGGGCGACTTCGTACTCGTTCCTGTAGCTTGCAGTGAGTTGCGTCAGTTCCTGGTAGATCTGCCGTGCGATGTCTCCGTGTTCGGCGCGCAAGGAGACCGCCTGGGGATGGTCCTTGCCGAAATTCTCCGCAACCTCCCGCTCGCGCTTGCCGATGGCGAGATAGCGCGTGCGGAGCTCCCGTATCACCGAGTTATCGCCCTCCTTGGGGGAAATCGTGGCATTCTCGACGGCGCCTTCCGGCCCCTGATCGAGGATCGACTTGTACTGATTGTAGCGCGCCGATGCGCTGGCCGTATCCGCTTGCGCAACGATCAGCTGGCTGTTGAGGTCGGAGAGTTGCTGCTCCGACATCAATTCGCCGCGGGCGGCTGTCAGTCCGCTTTGGCTGCGGAATCGTTCTACTTCGAGTGCCGCGGCCTGCGAGCGCTGCCTGAGGTCGTCCAGGCGCTCCTGCAGCCAGACCGTGGCCCGCTCCGTCGCTTCGAAGTTCGCGTTCAGCTGATCCGTGAGATAAGCGTCGGCATAGGCCCGGGTCACCGTCGCCGCAAGGTACGGGTCGCTCGAGCGGTAGGATAGCGCCACCACCGAGCTACGTGATACGCGCTCAACATAGAGTGCCTGCTGAAGGAGAGCGGCGGCCTTCAGTCTCCGGCCCCTGCGCTCAGCTTCCTCGGACACCGCCGGTTCGCTCATGAAGAGACCGGTGACCGATTTCATCCAGCCTTTGACGATCGCCACCGGCGACCGCGGCGGATTGAGAATCGTCTCATTCTCCGAAAGGTTCAGCGCGTCCACGACGCGCAGCGCGAGTTCACCGGATTTCAGGATCTCGACGGCGCTGGCCAACTGGTTGTCCAGCAACTGACTGTTGGTGGGGGTAGGCTCTTCCTCGGCGTATTTCGACAGATTGTCGTCGAGAAGGATGCTCGTCATTGCCGTGTAGAGCGGCGTCGTAAAAAGAAGGTAAGCGACTCCCAGCATGATAAACAGCACGACGAAGGCCGCCACCAATCGTGCCCTGCGAATGACAACAGCGAGAAGCCGGTCGAGATCGATAAAGCCGTCCGGCTGATCTTCGCGGGGCACTATGCTCAATGGGACGCCTCTCTGTTTCATCGGGGTCGCTCTGTTCATCTGTATCTCCGGTCTCTTTCCGGTGGCCTGATTGGCCACCGGAAACATCTTCTTATGCCGCTCGGATGCGGCTTTCGTGGGACAGCATGATTTCGCGAACAGATTGGAACACGATATCCCCGATATCGGCCCGAGCAAGGGCAAAGGTGACATTGGCTTCGATGAAGCCGTGCTTGGATCCGCAATCGAAGGTGCGACCCTCGTAGGGATGAGCATGGAAGGCCTGAGTTTCCGAAAGCTTGAGCATGCCGTCGGTCAGTTGGATCTCATTGCCGGCACCACGCGACTGATGCGAGAGGATGGAAAAGATTTCCGGCTGCAGGATGTAGCGGCCGTTGAGATAATAGTTGGACGGGGCTCTGCCCATTGCCGGCTTTTCGACCATCTCGGTGACGGCGAAACCGTGCTGAACCGTTTCCCCCTTGCCGACGATGCCGTATTTCGAGGCATCTTCCGGCGCACATTGTTCAACGCCCACGACATTGCTGCCAACCTCACGGTACAGCTCCATCAGCCCGGCCATGCAGCCGCGCGCGCCGAAGGAAACCATGTCCGGCAGCAGCAGCGCGAATGGTTCGTCTCCGATCAGGTCGCGAGCGCACCAGACTGCATGGCCGAGACCGAGCGGCGCCTGCTGGCGGGTAAAGCTGACCGAGCCGGCCTTCGGCAGCATTGCTTCGAGTTCGGAAATCTGGGCTGTCTTGCCCGCGCGCGACAGCGAGGAGATGAGCTCCGGCGTGTCGTCGAAATGATCCTCAATCGCCTGCTTGTTTCGGCTGGTCACAAAAACGATGTGGTCGATTCCGGCCTGATGCGCCTCGTCGACGGCGTATTGGACCACGGGTCGGTCGACGATCGTCAACATTTCCTTCGGTACAGCCTTTGTGGCCGGAAGAAATCTCGTGCCGTTTCCGGCAACGGGGATCACTGCTTTCCTGACGGTCCTGATACGGTCCATGGTATCATCCTTTGCTTGTATGGGGATCTTCGCCCAAGGGGGATCGTTCAGCCGCCGCCATCATGGCGGCGGAGTTTGTCGGCCGCGTCATCAGGCGGCGCAACCGGGCAGCGATCGGCATCCGAAGATGCCGAAGCGCAAATGGGTCGGCGAGCGCCGTCTTCAGCGCGTCGGCCAGCGATCTGTTTTTCAGTTGTTCGACGAGGATGAGAAACGAGCGCGCCTGGCGAAAGCCGCGCCGGCGCTTGTGCTGCATCCTTTGCGACTGCGGGTTGAGTGTATAGCTGGCAAGGAATCTCTCGTCGGCCGCCACCATGGCGTCGATGTGCTCAATCTGCAATACGCGCGAGATCGAACCCTCCCGGATATGATAGATGTAACCGGCCGAAGGCTCCACGGCGCATCGCCCGCCGCATGCGAGCGCCGAGGCGAGCAGGATGTAATCCTCGCCGATCCTTAACGCCTCGTCGAAGCGAAGCCCATGCGCCTCGATGAAACGGCGTTCGAAGACCGGCTTCATGTAGCCGAAATTGTGCTCGGAGCGGAAAATCACATTCGACTCGATAAAGCTCGCAAGTGTCAGCTCCGGCAGCGCCGCAAGCGCCGCTTCGGAGAACATCCGCGTGCTCTTTCCGTCGCGGGAGATGACGTCGAGATTGTCGACGACGATCTGCGCTTGGGCGGCCTCGGCGCGCTCGATCATCCGTTTGAGGCGGTTCGGCATTACGGTGTCGTCGGAGTCGAGAATGGCAATCCACCTGCCGCGCGCGGCCGCAAAGCCCGCATTGCGCGCGCCGCCCGGGCCGCGGTTTTGGGCGAGCGCGATCAACCGGACCCGCGTATCGCGGATCCCAGCGACGAGGGCTGCGGTCGCATCCGCGGAACAATCATCGACCACGATGACTTCCACGGCAACGCCGTCCTGGGCGAGGGCGCTCTCGATCGAGCGCGTGATCGTATCGGCAGCGTTGTAGGCTGCGATGACGAAGGTCGCGTCGGGAGTGAAATCGCCTTTCGTCTCGTTCATCGCGAAGGCGCCTCCCGAACTCCATACTGCTCAATAGCCTTGTGCCCGAGCAGACCGCTTACGACTCCGGCATGGAGGAGCCCACGCAGCGCGAAACGGTGGCGCGGCACAGGCAACGGAAATGCGAGGGCCGTCGCGACTGCGCAGTATCCGCATTTCGCCGCGGCGAGCGCGAGGTCTAAGACCCACGCGAGCCCTCGGGCGTTCTCAGCAAGCAGCCGGCCGTGCGTCTGCCCGGAACGGAAGCGCCGTTTCGCCAGCCAGGGGAAGGAGGCGCGACCTTCCGGTACCGGCTCATGCACCCAGGCTTCCGGCGCAAAGGCGATCCTGCCGCCGGCGCGGTGCATGCCGGTGAAGAAATCCGTATCCTCGCCGCCGCTCCTTCCGAGTGCGAGCTTGAAGCGGCGGCCGGCGAGCGACAGGGCGTTGAGCTTGAGAAGGGCGTTGCAGGTATAGCCTGTGCGAATTTCTCCCTGAACCCAGACAGGCAAAGTCGAATGGAAGTCGCCCTTGCGCATCCAATCTGGCGCCGAGGGGCCGTAATGCGCCCTGACAGGACCGAGAACGGCATCGGCCCCGGTGGCCTGCGCCACGTCAAGGAGCCTCGCCAGCCAGTCCGTCGAGGCTGTTTCGTCGTCGTCGATGAAGGCGAGGAAATCACCGGTGCTGCTGTCGAGGCAGGCGTTGCGGGCGATTGAGATGTTCGATGCCGGACAATGGAGATAGGTGACCTCGACGGGTATCGTCGGTCGAAGTCCTTCGACCAAGGCCCCCGCGCTCGGCGTTCTGTCGTTGTCGGCAACAATGATGCGGACCGTCGCGCCTGCGGGTACGGTCATGGCTGCGAGCGAGCGTAAGGTCTCGGCGAGTTCGGGCCGGCGAAACGTGCACACGCCAATATCGATCCGGAGCCTATCGCTCATCACATCACCCGCTTCCGGAATGCAAGGAGCTCCCGCCAGAAGCCGGCGGACCACGCAAGATGCATGATCATGGCGGAAACCGCCGCGAGAGGTCCGTAGGGATTTCGCTGTCCGAGCGCGATCCAGGCCCCGTAGCCGAGACAAACGGCTGTCCATAGGCCGAAGGGGATGATCGCCGTCCAGCTTATGGTCGCGAGAAGCGCACCGAAGGCGACTGGCGCCACCGCCAGAGGCAGTATCTGCCGCAGACCGGGCATGGCGCGGTGCTTCAGGATGTTCTTTGCGCGGCCGCGGCCATAGGCGAAATACTGACGGAAAAGCGGTCCAATTCTGGTGCGCGGATAGTAGACCATGCTCGTCCTGTCGGTCATCCAGATGCGATATCCGGCCTTCCGCAAACGATAGTCGAATTCCGCATCCTCGTTATGGCTGAATGTTTCGTCATAGCCGCCGATCGCCTTGAAAGCGGCGATGCGCATCAGCGCGTGGTGGCCGTGCTCGACCCATTGGCCGGCCGCGCCCGTCCTGTGTTTGGAGCCGCCATTGCCGAGCTTGGAATTCTGAGCGAGGGCAGTCGCCTTCTGGAAGGTGCTGAGGCCAACGGTCTCCATTGCGACGACGACGGAGTCGGCCCCCATCGCGAGTGCTTCATCGACGAGGGTTTCGCAATAGCCGTCAGGATAGCTGGCGTGCGCATCGATGCGGATCAGAAAGTCGAATCCAGAGCCGAACTTGCTGACGACGCGGTTGACGGCGGCGCTCTGAATACGTTGGGGATTGTCAAGTAAGAGCACGCGTGAATCCTCCGCGGCAAGGCGGTGTGCAATCTCGCGCGTGCCGTCCGTGCTGCCACCGTCCGCGATGACGATTTTCGCGCGCAGCGGCTCCAGCGACCGACGCAATTTTTCGACAAGCGCCTCAATATGCGCTGCTTCATTGAGGCAGGGCACGACAATCAAACTCGACTTGGCTGTCGAACGGTCCATGGTCATAGCATCCCACTTTGCTTATGTCGGGGCTCCGAAAGAGCCGCGTCAGGTGCCAATCCGTGCGCTTCGCGCACAAGCGTCGCCAACCGGCGTACGAGCGCCTCGCAATCGGTGCGGTTGAAAACCCAGGTGGTTGCATGGCACTGGCCAATGCGCTCGGAGGCTTCGGCGAAGCGGTCCGGCGTCATTTCCCCGATGAGAGCCGCGAGGCCGTCGGCACTCGCCTCTTCGAGCACGAGTCCGATGTCGCGCACCGAGAGGAATCGTGCGGTCTCAGTGCTTTTCATAGCAATCGGCACTCTTCCATAGCGGCAGCCTTCATAGAGACGATTCGGCAGCAGCCAGGCGGAGTTCTGCCCTTCCTCGAAGAAGTCGATTGCCCAGGTGAAATGGACGCCGCCGTAGATCTCGGGCAGGTCCTCGGGATTGCGATAGGCGCCTCCGAACCGCATGAACGGTTCGTTGCGCACGAAACCCTCGAAATCCTCAAACTCGGAAGAAGCGGGTCGGCCGCGCAGGACGATCTCGAAGCGCCCCTCCATCTTCCTCGTAAATTCCGCAAGGAGGGCGAGCGATTTGCGGCAGCGCAATGCGCCGAACCAGCCGATCTTCCAGGGCGGACCGGGATCCGGATACGCGACTGGCGGATTTGCAGGCTCTCCTGCGCTCTCGGTCTCAAGCACCTTGTTCTCCATCAACAAGGGCGGCGCCTGGAGTCCCGAGAGGGGACGGAAATAGTGCTCGATGAAGGCTGGCGAACTGGTAATCAGCAAACGTGCATCACGACCGAGATTGGCTTCGACTGCCCGCAGGGTGCGACCGATGAAGTCGTCGCGCAGCATGAGGCGGTGAATGTCGAGGCATTCGTAGACGATTGGAACTTCACCGCCGAACAGTGCTTCCGCGCGTTTCGCGACCGCAAGCATTTCCAGGTTGCGTGCAATGATGACGTCCGGTTTTCGGACATGCCGGAGCCTGTGCTTGAGCGACAGGCAAGCGCCGGCCACGGCGCCGATCCGCTGCAGAAACCGGCCGTCGGTCGTTTTGCCGAGTTCGATCGGCGTGATGCTTTCGATAGCGGCGAGGCGATTAGTGCCCCGACGGAAGCCCGCGAGCGTGACATTGCCACCGCCGGCAACGAAGGCCAGAATCCTGCGCCTTACGGCTGGGTCTGCCAAGTCCTGTGCAAAGTAAAGTATCTGCAGCATGAAAACATCCGTTTCCCCCTGCTCAGCCCCAGCCGAGCCTAGTCCAGTTTTTTGTGCAGCGCAACATTCAGTTGCAGCCGTCCGGTCAACCAGTGATTTCAGTGTCCTGGTCAGTCCTGCCGGCAAGCCACTGATTCGGCGAATTGGCACTCGTCACCGGCGGCGGTAAAGGCAACGCGGTCGACCTCGATTGATGTCGGCTCCTTGTAGACGAACGTACCCATCCAATCGGTCAGCGTGTCCGTTCCCCAAAGACTAAAGAATATCTTCTGTGCATTTACCGGGATCTTGGCGACATCGTTGACTTCGTGCACCAGCTCGCCATTGACGTAGTAGCGAAGCCGATCCTTCTCCCAGATAAAGGCGTAGTCGTTGAAGCCCTGGTGCGCGCCGCCCGGTACGTCGGCAAAGAACTCGTTTCCGCCCTTGGCCGAGACGTATTGGTTGAGCTGCACTTTGGCAGTGTTCTTGCCGAGCACCTCGAAATCGATCTCGTCATGCGGTTTCTTGTTAGTCGGTCCGATATAGGTGAAAAAGGCCGAGTTCAGCCCTGAACCTTCCGCAGCCTTGATCCGGGCTTCATACGTGCCGTAGCCGTAGCGCTTTCGCGTCTGCACTTCGCCGCAAACGAAATTGCGATCCCCTTCCTTGCGTTTCTCGAAGGTCAATCGCAGAACGCCGTCCACGGCCTTTACCTGCTTTTTCGACCAGGTGCAGTTCTGATGTGCGCCATTATTCCATCCGTTGGAGATGAACCAGATTTTCTGATCAAACTTATCGAAGTCGTCCATGAAAGAGGTCCCGTTCGCGCCTTCTTGCGCCATGGCGGAAGCGGCGGGACCGCCGAGGCAAAGCGCTGCGGCGAGAGCGAGGCAGTAGAGGCCCCTGTAACGAGTGGCTTTCATTGTCGCGCTTCCTTTCTGTGGCGAACGGCACATGCGCACATTATTGTGCGCCGTCGCGGCTCCTTCGCCACTTCAAAATTGGACGGCAGGGAAGAACTTCCCGGGTAGAGACTTATTTGCTGGCCGCGCCCGACAGGTGTGATCGCAATAGTTGAAAGATCAGCGCCATGCGCATCCGGTTGAACCGCGATGATACATGCGCGTCGATTCACGATATCCGCCACTTCCCATAGTGCAGTGCCGCGGGGCGGCCGTTTCAACAGAGCGGACTTGAGCCCGCCGCCGATAAACTAGGGCACTTGCAGAAGAAAAATATGGCGCGCAGCAAAAATTGATCACCCTAATATCCCAAGGGCAAAGTGAGCGACGGGTTCGCGGACTGCGTGCATGGGGCATTTCAGCGCAAGAACCCTTATGTTGTCGGGTGCGCAGGAATCCTTCCCGCGGGAACTTCGGGGATGTTGCTACGGCAGAAGTGGAAGATTTTGCGCCGCACTCAGGCGCCGGGACTGGCGGGATGTAAGTCGTCCCCATATCGAAATGCGGCAATCATTGGGCGGTTTCCCCAGGTCCGGGCAAGGCCCCGATGCCGTTAGCGCGAATCGCAATCCACCTACAGCACCGTGCGTTCTTAAGGACGCAGAAGGGACGCCGTAAGTCTTTGAATCTATGTTTCTGAAAATCGGTGCCCGATCTTCAGTCAGATGCGCCGGCGAATCACCGGATGGCGTGGGCATGGGGGGCCGCGACCTGCAACCCTCTGCAGCAATTGCCCCTAAATTGTTACTGGAAAAACGAAGCGGAGGTAGTCATAGTACCTGCATGCTTTAGTCATTTCAGCACCTACGTCCGCCCGCCGTACTACGGCGGGCTTTTGCTGGGTGATCATCACTCACACTCGATCATGCTGCTCATGTTTGCGACTCGCCGGTCATCGTCAATTTCTGCATTGACTCGGCTTGCGCCTTTGCACTCCGCCGATCTTCGGATCGGCGCGGGTTAAAAGACGAACATGTAGAGCAGGATGATCACGATCAGCGGGACACCCATCAGCCAAAGAACGATGCCTTTCATCTCTTAAATCCCGATTCGGTTGCGATGCCTTGGTAACTCGGGGTGGCGAAAAGCGTTCCAAACGTGAAAGCAGGAAGAAGGCCGAGCGGCTATTCCACCTGCTCCGCCGGCACCCCATCCAGGAGATAACGCAAGTCGCCCGTACCGCCGAGGCCGACCGGGGCAGGGGACCGGGAGAGTCGAAGGTGCTCCGTCTTGTCGGCAAGTATCCCGCTGAAGATGGCGGCAAGCGCGTCGGGGCGGCGAAGAGCATAGCCAAGCGCTGCCGCTAAGCCCTTGTTGTTCTTGAGGTCGAGGAAATGACGCAACTCATAGCGGTCACGTACATGGCGCTCGTGCCGCTTCAGTGCCGCTCTGGCGTTATTGTCCAGCGGGGTCTCGGCGAGAATCGCTCGATCGGCTTCATAAAGGCGCTGCAGGTCGATCGTTCTGTGGCTGCCGCTGAGCGAATCGCGCCGAACGATGGCGCCATAGCCGCAACTATGGATGATCTTGTAGCGGGCGCCCCGCGCGAGCGCCCGCGCATAGAGGTCATAGTCCTCTCCAAGGCGCAAGGTTTCGTTGTAGCGGAGCCGATGCGCATCGAGGAAAGAGCGTCGCATCAGCGGTTTCAGGAAACCGATTTCACCGCGGCGCACGCCGCGTCTCGAGATATTGCCCTCGACGAAGCCGACGAGATCCAAGAGTCGAGGGCGGGGTGCAAACCGCCCGATTTTGCTGTAAGCGCCCGGCACTCCTTCCGCATCGATGAAGGCGATGTTGTCAGCGATGAAGTCCCAGTCGCCCTGGGCGAGCAACTGGCGGAACCGGCCGGGGAAGAAGAAGTCGTCCGCATCCAGAATGGCAAGGAGCGGGGCCTTCGAGATTGCCATGGCGTGGTTGCGAGCAGCGGCGGGCCCGCGATTCTCCCCGAAGCGGACGACATCGAGGCGG
>JAPSJG010000390.1 GCA_031178305.1 Sinorhizobium sp. | reverse complement strand
TTACGTGGTCTCCTGGGGTGCCTTCGACGGTACCCAGACGCTGCCGATGATCTACATGGCGACGATGGAGGACTCCTCGGAAAACGTCGTCGGGATGTTGGTGACCAGAGACGGCAAGCTCAACCCGAACATCGAGATTCCGCTGCCGGTCGGCGGGCTGCTCAATCCGGAGCTCGCCAGCCGCTTCGATGATTTCGCCTCCAAGCACAGCGCCTATTCGCTGACGCCGGCAACGATCGCCACAACGCTCGACAACGATTTTCCCGAACTGCATCCAAAGCAGCTTCGCCGCATCGTGCTTGGGCCGTTCTATTCGGTGGGGATCACCGAAAACAATGTGAAGATCAACGAAATCCTCTCGAAGGTACGCCAAACGGAGAATGCCTGGCTATTAACCTGGACGGTACAGGAGGTCTTCTCCAAGGCCGAGCGTCCCGCCAGGCACGGCTTCTGGTCCTCCACGCCGGCGCAGGAGGAGTTCCATATCGACACCGACAATTTGGAGGCCGCCCGCATGGGCGTCAGCGCCTATGAGAAGCATGCTCTGGTGCCCCACGATGCCTATCAGGCGCTCTACGCTTCCGGCGAGGCAGCCGCGGTGTTCGGCGATTACAAGGTGCATGTGATTTCCGGTAACCAGGTGGTGAGCGAGGTTTAATCGATGACTTTGAATACGGGCCTCACGACTCTGCACGAGGACGACATCGCCAAGCATCAAGCGACCGCCCAGAGCCTTGTCACCAAGCTCATCATCCTGGAGCGGGGCGATACGCCAGCGGGAACGCCGCTTGCCGGAACGGGGCGTCGCTTCGTCTCGACCGTGTCGACCGGCGGCCAGCGCCATACCCGAGAGGTCGAACTCGCCCGTACCATCCAGGCGATCCGCGGCGCCGATCCGCTGCTCTCTCCGGCGCAGCACGCCGTGCTCTACCGCACCCGCCGCGGCATTCAGGTGGCACTTGCCGTTGCCGACGTCTTCTCGCGGCAGACCAATCTCGAGCAATTGCAGGCGCGCAACTCGACCGCACCGCTCACCGGCGAGGATGCGGCGCATTTCAAGGTGCTGCTTTCGGCTTCGGCCTATGTTGCCGCCTTTACGCTGGCCGCCTATCTCGGCGCAACCTTGCAAGGGGAGGGGGAGCCGGTGAACGATGCCGCCGAGCCGGACTTTCTCTTCGACACGCCGCAGGATGCCCTGAAAAGCATGGTGGCGGCGCTCGACCGCAGCATCGCCGGAGCACCCGACGAGCTTGCCATGACGGCACGCGCCCGGGCCTTTTCTCGTGTGGCGATCGAAGGCTTGATTGCCCGCAAGGCGCGCTTCACCGGCCTGCAGAATTTCGAGAATGTGCACATCCGGCTCGACCAGGATGACTTCACCCTCAACGGTTTCGACATCGCGCCCGGGCAGAAGCGCAAGCCTCTGGTGATGACCTTCAAGAAGCCGGAGGAGATCATCGGCAACCACATCGCCAAATATCAGGCGCTGAAGCTCGCCAAGATGCTGATGGCCTATGACTTCGACCGGCAGATGAACCCCTTCGTCGAACTTGGAGGTTTTCTCTTCACCTTCATCGGAGACGGCATGCCCGGCACGGGCAAGACGATCCTGATCCAGATGCTTGCCGGCATCCTCCACGATTACTGCGGCGTCGCCGGGTATGCCTTCCACTACGAGAATTTCGGCGTCGACCAGATCTCCTCCTATCAGGGCAAGTCGGGCCAGAACTGCAAGGAGTTCGTCAACAACGTCATGAACCCGCGGGCGATCGGCTTCGGCACCATCGACGATGTCGATCAGGTGACGGCGAAGCGCTCCGACGATCGCGCCTCGGCCGGCCAGCACGAGGTCACGGCCGTGCTGATGGAAAGCTTTGCCGGCGCCTCGACCGTCATTCGCGGCAATTGCACCTTCGGCATGTTCTCCAATTACCCGGAGAATGTCGACGACGCGCTGCGTCAACGGGCCGGAGCGCGCTGGCTGGTGGACGGGCCGCAAACGGAGGCGGATTATATCGATATCTTCGCGCTGCTCGTCGGCAAGAACCACCAGATCCCCCTTGGCAAGCACGACCTCTATGCCGGCCAAGAGATCAAGGGCGCCGTCTCGCAGTCCTATGCGGCGCATTCACGGCCGCATGAGGAGGGGCTCCTTGCCGTCTGGGAGCGCTACCAGAAGGAGAAGGGCAAGATCGCCACGCTTGCGGATGTCGGCGCCTATCTGCACATGATCAAGGAGGCAGAACCGCGCTTCACCGGCCGGGCGATCAGGAATATCACCGACTCGATCAAGATGCGGGCGATGGACGTCGAACTGCCGGACGACTGGTTCAAGGATGCTGGCACCTTCATGCACAAATCCTACGACGCGAAGAAGGCGATGATCGAGGAACTGCGCGGCCCGATCACCATCGACATGGTGCTGCAGGAAATCAACCGCTACGCCGACAGCGAGTTCCGCTACACCGACAAGTCGGACGACGCAGCAATCGCCGACATTATCCGCCGCGAACGCCAGCGCGAAAAGGCGATCCGCGAGATCGAAACGATGAAGCGCGAGGGCAGGTGGCAGGGTTGATCGCGACGTTCGACGGATTTGCCCCTCACCCTAACCCTCTCCCCGCATGCGGGGAGAGGGAACAGACGTGCCCGATGGTCGCGATTGAACGCGATGGCGTCCCCGGCCTGCGGGGAGGAGGCCAGGGTGAGGCCCTGAGCTATGAGGGGCAAGGGGGCCTCCATGCGCTGCGGAGCACTGCCCGATGAAGCGCCTACTCGAAGCGGAACTGATCTACGGACGGCTGCTCGACATTACCGAGCCGCACCTCGTTTCGCGCTACAACAAGGCGCTCGAAGGTTTCGGACTGAAGCCGACGGCGCTTCAGCGTTTCAGCATCGATATGACCGGCTTCTCGCCGGAAATCGCATACGAGCTCGGGGACCACGATTACCTCGATCCCAATCGAGTGAACCGGCGCTTTATCATCCTGACGCCGGCGCAGGCGGAGCTGCCGGTCGTGCACACGAGCTTTTCCAACACCGCGGCGCTGATGCACGAATTCTTCAATACAAACAGCCGCGCCATCAACGCCGTGACGATCAGGGATGCGCTCTATGGCGAGATCGAGGATTCGGTGTCGGTGGTCGAGGACATCGATGACCTCCTGTCGATCAACGAAGTGCGGTTCCGAGTGCTCTCGGCCGAAGGCATGCTCGGCAAGGCGTCCGAGCTTCGGGCGCTCATCGATCGTTTGAAGACGGTGCCGAACGCCTGGGCGGATGATGCGATGCTCGAACGGATGGTGGAACTGGCGCGGATAACGGGTGACATCCGGCAGAATGCGCTGGTGCCCGATCAGCTCGTCTTTCGCCACCAAGCCTTCTGGGCGAACCACTTCGGCGGCGTCTATGTCTTCCTGGACGAGAAGACGACGACGGTGATCTGCGACCCGTCCGCGCCCGGCTTTCGGCGATCGCGGCCGTGGCAGGTGAGCTATATCGCCATCACCGATCACGCGCGCATCTACGATTTCCTCGCCACGACGAACCGGCTGCAATTGCCGCAGGCCTCATGGGTGCAGGAATCCGGTCTGTTTCAACACCGGGCGGACATGGCGATCCGCGGGCTGATCAATGAGGCCGAACCGGACGTCGATCTCGCCAAGGTCGACCGCATCTGGCTGCAGACCTGGATCCATCGCCATGCAGCGCTGGTCGCGCGCGACGGGACCTATCCCTTCCTCCAGGAGATGTCGCGGGCGATTGCACAGACCGGAACGATCAAGATGCAGGAGATCGCGCCCGCAAATCGCTTCCTGCTGGTCAGGGCCGCGCCCGATCACCCCGACCAATGGCTGGTCAACCGGTTGATCTCGCAGTTCGTTCCGCGAGATTTCGCTTCGCGCTTCGTCTTCGACAAACAGGGCTTCTACAGCACCTACGAGAAT
>JAPSJG010000389.1 GCA_031178305.1 Sinorhizobium sp. | reverse complement strand
AGGCATGAAGCGCCGCCTGCACACGCTCGCGGCTTTCCGCCACCGCCTTGTCCGGAAGTCCGACGATCTGCATGCCGACCTTGCCGGGGGCCACCATCACCTGGACGTCGACCGGAACGCCCTCGATTCCCTGAAATGCAACCGTGCTGACACGCGCGACCATGCTGCCCCCTTCGCCCGACGTACTTATCCAACGCTACAACCGCCGCCGGTGCCGCACCAATCTTGCACGGCACGCGCTCAAAAACAAGAACAATGGCAGAACAAATGCCGGTGGGGGGGGCGCAGGCGCCGGCGAGCGCAGCTTCGCGTCGGGTGATCAGCCGCGCTTCTTCTCGATCGCGTCCCAGAGCAGGCTTGCGACATCGGCACCGCCGAAGCGCTTTACCTCGCGAATGCCCGTCGGCGAGGTGACGTTGATCTCGGTCATGTAGTCGCCGATCACATCGATGCCGACGAATAGGAAGCCGCGCTCTTTCAGCGCCGGGCCGATGCGGGCGCAGATTTCGCGCTCGCGGGCGGTGAGTTCCGTCGCCTCGGCGCGTCCGCCCACATGCATGTTGGAGCGGGCGTCGTGCTCGGCCGGCACACGGTTGATCGCGCCGACCGGATCACCGTCGACGAGCAGGATGCGCTTGTCGCCCTTCCTGACCTGCGGCAAGTATTCCTGAGCTATGAAGGGCTCGCGGAACATCTGACTGAACATTTCGAGCAGCGAGGAGAGATTGCGGTCGTCGCGCGCGGAATGGAAGACGCCGGCGCCGCCATTGCCATAGAGGGGTTTGAGGATGATGTCGCCCATCTCCTGGCGGAAGCGGGCGATCTCGCCCGGGTCGCGGGTGATCAGCGTCTTCGGCATCAGGTCCGGGAACTCGGTGACGAAGATCTTCTCCGGCGAGTTGCGGACCCAGGCCGGATCGTTGACGACCAAGGTTTTTGGATGCAGGCGCTCGAGCAGATGCGTCGAGGTGATGTAGGCCATGTCGAAGGGCGGGTCCTGGCGAAGCAGGATGACGTCCATGGTCGAAAGGTCCACCCGCTCCGGCTCGCAGAGCGTGAAGTGGTCACCCTTGACGTCGCGCAACGTCATCTGCTGCGCCGTCGCATAGACCTTGCCGTCGCGCAGCGACAGTCTGTCGGGCGTATAGTGGAACAGGCGATAGCCGCGGGCTTGCGCCTCGAGGCTCATCGCAAAGGTCGAATCGCCCGTAATGGTGATGCCCGACACATGGTCCATCTGGACCCCGACATTGACGATTCTTGCCATCTTCCCTTTCCCGATTGGATCCTCACCTGCATAACTCCCTGGCCCGATATCGGCTCTGGAATATACGGCAGATCAAAGCGCTATAGCGGTCGCCGCCACATGAGCGCCCGCAACATGTAGAACGCGCGAGGCGCTCAGGCAAGGAGGCGGCAAACTAGGCTCAGGCCTATTAAATTCATCCAACCCGGAGGGGGCGCGGCGGATTTCGCGCCTGACAGCGTCGGAAAGATCTGAAATGTCATTCGAAGCCCTCGACAACGCAGGTGATGAGGTCGTGATCGGACAAGGGACGACCGGACGCGTCGAGCGAGGGAATGATGCGGCTTTCGCCGATCCTCAAGCCGCGCGCGAGAAACCAGTCGAGCTTCATCGCCCGCTCCGGCCAGCGCGTGATCAGGCTGGGGCGGGTCGTCATCTGATGGATCGGGCCGCCATGGCGGGTGAAGCCACGCGCGGCGCTCATGGCAAAAAGCCCCTCGGCCTCGAAGTCTCCGCCGATATGATTGCCGGTGTTGAGATCGCCGCCGATCAGGATGGGAAGCCCGGGAAAAGCCGCCTCCAGACGATCGATCAGTTCCTTCACCTGTCGCTCGCGATAGGCGGCGGTCGTTGCGCTTTCGAGATGGGTGGAGACGGCGACGAACGGGCCCGCCTCGGTCTCAATAACGGTGCCGACGGCGATCCGCTCGCCAAGCCGCGGCTGCTCGCTGTCCGTGAACCACAGGCGCTCGCCCCAGAGCCGCGACAGGAACGGCCGGCGGAGGGGAACGGTGGCCAGCAAGGCATTGCCGTGGAAGCCTTTTTCGTTGGCATCGTCCCTGCAGAAGTCGCGCTCCGTATCCGATCCCAACCCGAGTTCAACGAACTCGACCCCGTAGGCATATTGCATGCCGAGCGCCGTCGCGACCTCCGCCGTCGTGTGGCGCTGGTCCGTACGGGCCATGCCGTTGTCCATTTCGGAAAGCATCACCAGCGCCGCTCCGGTCGCACTGAGATGCTCGGCGCTTTCTCGCGGAAAGAGGCAGCGCTCGAGGTTCCAGGCGGCGACGGTGAATGGAAAGGCGAGCGGTCCGTCCGAAGCAGCAATGCCGCCGACCTCGATCCTGTTCATCGCTTCGATGCCTGCCATGGCCGCATCATGGGCGGCTATGTTGCGCTCCACGCGGGCGGCGTCGTCGCGGCTCTGCTGCGAGGGAATGGCGAGCGTCGATACGGTTTCTTCGATCACAATGCGGGCTCCGGATTGACGGTTTCTCGGCGGGCAGGCGCGGCACCCGCCGCTTGGCGATGGAGCCGCTTGCCAGTCTCCGCCGAGAAAAAATGCAGTCGCTCGGTGGATATGGTGATCGCGAGCTCGTCTGCAAGCGTCGCCTCCGGCGCGAGCGCCACGGTCAGTGCCTGATCCTCGACCATGCCGTGAACGAGGCGCTGTGCCCCGAGTTCCTCGACATAGTCGAGGCGGAAGACAAGCGCGTCGTCGCGGATCGCCGCCGGGCGCAGATCCTCGGCCCTGAGGCCGATGGTCACCGGGCCTTGGACCGGCGCCGGGTAGCCAAGTTCGATCGCATGAGTGCCGATATTTAGCCTGCCTCCTTCAAGGCTGCCTTTGACAAGGTTCATGGCGGGCGAGCCGATGAAGCTCGCCACGAAGGTGGAGGCCGGCGCGTGATAGACGTCGAGCGGCCGGCCAATCTGCTCGATCCGGCCACCGTTCAGAACCACGAGCCGGTCGGCGAGCGTCATCGCCTCGAGCTGGTCGTGGGTGACGTAGAGCGAGGTCGTGCCGAGCCGCTTCTGCAGCCGCTTGATCTCGCCCCGCATCGATACGCGCAGTTTGGCGTCGAGATTTGAGAGCGGCTCGTCGAACAGGAAGGCGGCGGGCTTGCGGACGATCGCCCGGCCCATGGCGACGCGCTGGCGCTGGCCGCCCGAGAGCGCCCGCGGCTTGCGGTCGAGATAAGGCTCGATCTCCAGCATGCGCGCGGCTTCGGCGACACGCGCCTCGATCTCCGTCTTCGGCGTCTTGCGGTTCTTCAAGCCATAGGCGAGGTTCTCGTAGACGGTCATGTGCGGGTAGAGCGCATAGTTCTGGAAGACCATGGCGATGTCGCGCTCGGCCGGATCGGCTTCGTTGACCACCCGCGCTCCGATTTTCACTGTGCCCCTCGAAATCGCTTCCAGCCCGGCAACCATGCGCAACAGCGTGGATTTGCCGCAGCCCGAAGGACCGACGAGCACGATGAACTCGCCGTCCTCGATATCGATCGAGACGGATTTCACGGCCTCGAAGCCACCCGCGTAGATTTTCGAGACCTCTGCGATGTCAATCGCTGCCATTGGCTGCCTCCATTGATGCATTTGCAGGTTGCGGGACGCGTCCGCACCCTTCTCGTTTATTATTTGTCGCTCTCGGTCAGCCCCTTGATGAACCAGCGCTGGAAGATGACGACGATGATCACCGGCGGAAGCATGGCGAGGATCGCCAGCGCAAGGGCCTCGTTGTAGTCGGGGATCTGTGAGCCGACCCAGACCAGCAGAATCTGCTTTATGCCGCGTACGAGCGTGAAGAAGCCCTCGTCCGTCGTCATCAGGGTCGGCCAGAGATACTGGTTCCAGCCATAGACGAACATGATGATGAAGATCGCCGCCATCATCGTGCGCGAGAGCGGCACCAGCACGTCTAT